>JARGOJ010000844.1 GCA_029210225.1 Planctomycetota bacterium | reverse complement strand
CCGAGGCGCTCGAATAACTCTCGGGCTTTGGCTTTCCCGACCTCGCCATTCTGATAGAAGCCCATAGCCTGATGAATCAATCCTTCTTCATAAGGCATACGAAAAGCGCGACAGACTTCAATCCCCTTCTCCCACGCTCGCCGGGCCCGCCAATTATTCCCCTTAACCTGATGAACATAGCCAATGTAAAGCTGCTTCCTCGCCTTCGCGAAGGGATACATCAAACTGAACTCAGTAAAGCTCCAAAGCAAGCGATTGGCCCGCTTCGCCAATTTAGAAGACTTTCCTTCTTTATGCCACAGATATAAAGTCGTCGACATGAGCGCCGCGTGGGCCTCAAGAATGAAATGGGACACCTGCCCCGTGCTCATAATTAACTCATAAGCCTTGTCCGCGCTGCGCCTCGACTTCTCATAGCGCTTGTGGCGGCAATAAGACAAAGACAGAAAACCATGACCGAGGATCTGATCGGCAAGGGGAACACGCTCGCTCCTCTCTAAAACAGCCTCTAATTTCTTCTCTAAGACTTCTAATCGTTCGCTGTGAGTATCTCCGGCTGGGAGCAAGGCCCATAACTCACCGCTGAGGCCCCACACCATGGCTTGAGGAACGTCTCGCTTGGCCGCTAATTTATAGATCTCCTGGGACAGCGCCGCGCTCTCTTCAAAGAGCCCCTGGCGCGCCAGCGCGTTGACCAGAGTAAAGGCCGCTTCGTCATAGCGCCGCAGGTCACCGATCTCTTTAGCGAGGGCGATAGAGCGTCTGAGGGCCGCGCAGCAATCATCCCACTGGGCCACCGTGATCCAATAGACCCCATTGATAAACTCAACATAAGCCGAGCAGGGCCTGTCATCGACCTCTTTAGCCGCAGCGAGGGCCCGTCCTGTATGCGCCTGGGCGACCCCATGGAGTAACAACAACCCATTACAGACCGCTGCGTTCGAATAGCTCCGCGCCAGCTCCGGAGACATCCCTGCTTTTTCGGAGAGGTTCAGTGATTTAAAGGCGGAGTGCAGTGTCTCTACTTTAGCGTTATTGAGATATCGGATTTGAGCGAGGCGCTCATAACAGCCAGCAGCTTGAAGTAGGACCGCTCTGTCTTCGGGACGACAGCGCCCTAAAAAGAACTTCGGGAAGGTCCTATAGAGAGTCTGCTTGCAGAACTCAGCGGTGGTGGCCAGGAGCATTCCGGGGAGACTTTGGGGGAAGGGATGACCGAGTATGGCTAAACCCTGAGAGAAGTAGTCGAGGCTGGTTTTAAGATCTCCTAAGCGATAGGTCGCTTCCGCTAAGTGGCAGAGCCAGCGGGCTTTTCGAGTGGCTTCAACGGGCGCTTCAAGAGATTGATCCAAGGCCTCTTGGAGAAAAGCGACCGCTTCTTTATTGGCGTAACCTCGGACAGCATACTCACCGGCTAAATCGAGGTGCTTGATGGCTTTTGCAGCATCTCCAGCGAGACGCCAGTGCTTGGCTAAAACCGGATGCATCCCCTGCTTCTCATCGTTGTGTTGGATTTCGTGCCATTTGGCAATTGCGGAATGGAGGGAGCGTCGTTGACCCCCGAGCATCAGCTTGTATACGACGTTTTGAGTAATGATATGCTTGAAAATGTAAGCGTCGTCGCTCTTGTCGAATTCATTCGGGCTGAGCAGGTCTTTTTCAATGAGACCCTTCAACAGACTCCGGCATTGATGGCGGTCTTTCTGCATCGGGTAGATATCTTGAAGCAATTGAATATCGAAGCCTCGACCAATAGTACTCGCGACTTTTAAGAACAATTGCTCGCCCGCAGAGAGTTTGTCAATGCGGCTTGTTACCACTCCTTGAACAGTATTCGGAAGCGCGAATTGAGTTAAATCAGTCAGGTCAGGAGACACATGACAGGTCTTGTTATCAATGACGAGAGCGCCTCCATCTCGGAGGGAATAGGCTAACTCGATGCTAAAGAGTGGATTGCCTTGTGACTTCTCAAAAATGATCTCCCCGGCTTGTTGGGGGACATCGAGGATCTCTAAACGGGTCCGAATGATCTCAGTGGTTGTCTCTTGGTCGAGGGGAGATAAAGAGAGCTTTTCGAAGCGATCGGAGTTTTGAATAGAGACAAGCTCTGGGGGACGTTCTTCTTCAAAGGGTCTGAGAAAGAGCGCGATCGGGAGGCTGCCCTGCTCTTGGAAGACCGTGAGTAGCAGTGATAGAGACGCCGAATCGAGCCATTGGCAATCGTCGATGAGTAAGACTGTCGGTTGCTCTAAGCTCGTTTCGAGGAGCTGACAGAGCAGCTCGTTGGTTTTCGTGGCTCGGGCTTCACCAGAGAGCTCTTCGGTGAATTCATTGTCAGGAATATCAATGGGGAGGACCACGTTGAGAAGCGGCGCCAGGATCTTTTGCTCGTCGCTAAGTACTTGTTCGAGATGCTCAGTCCAATCGAAGATTCGCTCCGATTCGCTGCCTCGCGGAGAGAGGATGCGTTGGAAGAGACGGTGCCAGGCGCGGTAGGGAGTGTTCTTGTCGATGGAGTCCCCGGTGGCGGCCAGGGTTTCGATGCTATGTTGCGGGGCCTTGTGGACGATCTCCGCCATGAGGCAAGATTTTCCGAGCCCTGTCGGCGCTTCAATCATGATGAGCGGCGCGTCCTGAGAGCGGTCGCTCTCGAAGAGCTTGGCGAGGATCTTCCGCTCGCTGAAGCGTCCAATAACGGCGTCATGATCGCTGCCGAGAGTGCGGGTCGAGGTCCGGATGGTGCTCTTCGGCTCGAAGATAGAGATGGTCGTGGTCTTGCCTTTGACTTTGATTTCTCCGAGGTCTTCAAAGTGATAGCGTTTCTGAGCTTCCAGGTAAGTGGGATTGTCGCAGAGAACCCGCCCCTTGGCGGCTTGCATCAACCGGGCGGAGAGGTTGACGATATCGCCAATCACGGTGTATTCGCATCGTTGCTCGTTGCCAATGGACCCACAGAAGCTCTCGCCGCTTGTGACGCCGATGGAATGGCGCCAACCCATGCTACTAAGTTGTTTGTGAATTTGCAGGGCCGCTCCGATGCCTCGGGCCGGGTCGTCGGTGTGAGACAGGGGTGGCATACCAAAGGCCGCCACCAGAGAGACTCCTTTGTCATCGACGCTGAGCTTGTTGACGCTGCCTTCAAAGTGATAGAGGGCGCTTTGGAGAGTCTCCATCGCTTGCTGAGCCTGGGCGAGGGGAACCTCCATATTCATCTCTGGGAGGTTGACGAAGAGGATGGTCAGCCGGCGAAACTCACCGAGCCAGTCGGTTTGCCCCGCACGAAGGCGATGGCGGACAGCCCCTGGGATATAGCCCTCGATCTGATCTTGCAAGCTGTCGTCAATTTGAGGGCTGTGGGCTTCGGCGCTGTCGAGGAAATCGTTAACCGATTGAATGGTCGCGGAGCCATCTTCAAGAAGGGAGGCCTCCATGGAGTCTTTGCAGAGAGCCCAAGCGCTCGGCGAAGCCACCACGTCTCCTTTGCGAGCTTGATCATTGGCTTTACCAGCATCGCTGAGGGGCTTGCCAGCAACCACGAACTCCCATCGATTGAGCAGTCCGCCGAGCTGGAGGCTGCGAACATCTCCGGCGGAGACGCTCACTTTCAGGGACATTTTCACGCCTCCGGGGGCGCTGAAGTCTTGCAGAGAGCGTTGCAGGGCGAGAGCGCACTGAGTAGCGCGTCGAGCCATGATGCCCAGGCTGGCTTGCTCATCGCTGGGCCAGAAAGCGAGGAGGGCGTCTCCGGCAAATTTGATGACGTCGCCGCCGTGACTTCGAACCACGGAGATGATCTGACCGAAGTAGGCGTTGAGGATGCGGGTGAGCTCTTCAACGCCGTCCGCGCCTTTGTCCGCGAGGCTTTCTGTGAGGGCGGTAAACCCGGAGATGTCCGCAAATAGGACAGCGGCTTCAAAGTGCGTGTCTTCGCTCTGTGGAATCTCTGGACCCCGCTTCACCAAGCCGTTGAGCATGAGATCGGGGAGATAGCGGATTAAATTGTTGAGGGTGATGCTCACGGAACTCTTTCTCACTGGAAATAATTCAGGCGTGATGGGTTATGCTATCGAGCATTGTAGTGCTTCCTGGAGAGAGAACCAGAGCCTAATTGGTGATGCTTCACACCAAGGCCCCCCTGGGTCGATGGGATGCGCGAGCTTGGTCCCCTTCACCAAAGATGCTGAAAGAAGCCCTATGAATCCTCGTTTATCTCTGTTGAAGCCCTATCCTTTTCAACGCTGGAACGCGGTCAAAAAAGACACTCAGGCGGCGAAGAAGCGGGTTATTTCTTGGTCAATAGGTGAGCCAAAACACAATCCTCCAGGC
>JARGOJ010000843.1:2915-4329 GCA_029210225.1 Planctomycetota bacterium | reverse complement strand
TATGACGAAGAAGGCGGTTATCAGCAGGATTGACCGCGTTGAACAAGATTGCGGCAGAGTCTGTGGTATCAATGACCCCAGCCCCCGTCTGCTCCACTAGGAACTGGGCAAACTCAATGTGATTCTTAAAGGGAGCTTCTGGATCTCGTGCCAAGATAGCATCGGCGAGCTTTCCAGCCTCTGCAGGAGTGACGCTGCTGGTTCCGGTCTTCGTTCGCACTGCCAAAGATTGAAAAATAGCGAAGAGCACACGGCGAGACGCTGTATTAATATTGACTGGAGTTGGCATTCGACAGCTAATCGTCGCCGTCCGAGCAAGAATGTCTCCTTCCAATCTAGGAAAGACGGAAATGACATTGCGGTTGCTACGAACAACTCGTCGATAGTGAGTCTTCCCCCCATGGACAATTTTCGCCATGGCTCCCCGAACGACAAAGCGAGTGTCCTGCACTCGAAAGCTCGTCACTGACGATTCCGGATTGAATGTGATCCCATTGAAATTGACCACCGGGTCCGTCCACTTACCGTAGAGGCTTGTAGTGGTCGCAGTGATATACGGTCTTATGTCTTCAAACTTAATGGGACCGAGGGCCTCAAAATCGGAAGATTCATTGTTGACCGCCGCCAAGGCCCGAATCGTCTTAGGGATCTCCCGCTTAAACCACGCGTCCCGGCCCCGAGCAATCTGTGCCCGGCGCTTGGTGTCCGCGAGCAACTTGTCATACTTCGCCTGACCGTTCTTGCTCTTCTTCACTCTAGCGAGGCGCTTAGCGATCCCCGCAATGTTTCGTCCTTTGAGCCCCGCGAGATCTGCGGAGGACAAATCCATTTTCTTCAGTTCTTCTCTCGCCGCCTCGCTCGCTGCTTTCTCCTCGTCGGTCTCTTCACGAGCGCGCAAACGCCTCGCGTCGACCCCGAGGTCTTTGAGATCTTCCGTCAATCCCATACTCTGGATATCGTAGAAAGTCAGCCCCTGACCGAGAAGCTGGCTATAAGTGAGGTAAAGGCCGAAGTTCCAATTCGCGATCTTACGAATGGAGCTTGTCGTATCAAAGTCATCCAATTCGTAGTTCATTGGGTCTTCGATACCGTCTCTGGAAGGGCGAAGCACGGTGCGCCAGATAGCGTGATTCTGCACTTTGAAAGCGCGCGCATCATAGACCGGGCAACCCGCGTCGAAGCGGCGCTTCTGCTTCGATTCATCGTTGATAGAGCTTGGATCGGTGTTCTGGATTGCGTTTGAGAGATACTTCCTGCGGCCATTCTTGGCGATGATAAACTCCGTCGGGGTCTTATCGACGTACCAGATTTTCTCAGTGCCGTTACGACGAACAATGTAAAGGCAACCGTCGACCGTCTCAGGATCGCCGTCGGAGTAAAAGTCTCGGGTCGAATCGACGACAATTCTTGTATC
>JARGOJ010000843.1:0-2900 GCA_029210225.1 Planctomycetota bacterium | reverse complement strand
GGGGCTCGCTGTGTTGATGTCGAGCTTGCCGAGCTCATCGGCGATGTCGACCTTGTACATCTCGCCTTGAGCATCATTCTGAGTCAATGAGCTAAGGCCTTGTATAGCCCCGTTATCCAGGATGAATTCGCCGAGACCATCGAACTCGTGATCGTTTGCGTTACCTTGAGACTCAATGCTTGAGTGACTGTTGATCAACTGATTGATAGCGAGGCCGCGCCCCGCCTTTGCGATGTGCCGTGCTCGACCGCTTGCGTCGTAGCGAAGAGACGATCTCTCGTGCATTCGCATGGAGAGCGCGAACGGCGTGGCAATAATGACCAGCGCGACAATGACGGCGATCACAAGTAAGAGCGCAATGCCCTTGTTATGAGCCCTAACCAAGCTTCGTCTCATCAGTGACTTTCCTCGTGGGTCCCGGACATTCGTCCCGATTCTGCATTATAGTCGTCACAACTTAGAAGAACGTCATTTTATTGAACGCAACTTTTAGCGAAGAGTTCCGTGCATATCGACGATGACTTCACGCCGATTCCTTGCGCTGACAGCTTTGATAAGCCGCCGAGCCTTGCGCAGGTAGCGACGAAACTCCTTGGCTTCTTTCTTCAGCTCATCTGAGTTGTCTTTACTACGAACAACGGTCTTAGTGCTATTCTTGCGATCTTCCTCCGGGTACAACTTATCGAGCAGCTCAGGATCATCCGAAAGCTGAATCGACACCGACTCCGCGTGACTCAAAGGATCGAGCTGACCGAGCGCATCGAAGCGGATCACTTCTTCTCCTGGAATCAAAGTGATATTCCTCGGAATCTTGACCGTGTCCCCGCGAATCAAACCTGAGACGCGAACTTCGTCAATCCTCCCAAAAAACGCCCGACGGGGGTTATTGTCGGAGATACGTAGTGGCCCAGTCGTTGTGCTCAGCCGTTGAGGAATCACTGCGTGCTCGTCGGAGATCGCGAACAATCCACGCTGGAGGCCATTGATCAGCAAGGTCACAGAGTCGCCATCAAAGGCCACACCAACGCGAGTCCACTTCAACTCTTTGACGATATCCGGCTGTGAGCGACCAACATAAGTCACTTCATCCCCGTCTTTGTTCGGTCCAGTGAGCGTCACTTCAATCCCAAGGTCATAAGTCAGGGCCATTTCATAGGCCTTGCCCTTACGAACAATCGTAAAGAGAGGAATATCGACCACTTCGGAGCTGTCTGGAGGAGTGCGGGAAGGCGCTTCGCGGAAGGGCTTATCTTCATCTTCTCGACTGGGTACGCTGGTCTCAAGACCGTCATTCGAGCCCCTCGTCAACTTCTTGATCAATAACTCGGGTTGCACCCAGGCCTCAATAAACACACCTTCAACTGGACTTAGCGAAGGCCTCTCCTCGACCTCAACATAGGAGGCAGGAGCCGTGCGAAAATCTTCAAAGGTCGTGGCATCCAAGGGCTCCCCAAAGACAAGGGCCGTTCCGATCTGCCCGTCGACAAAATCGACGTGGTAACCCTTTGCGGTCACGTTCAAAGCGCCAACCAATTCGAGCGCGGCTGCCTCATCTCCACTTTCTTCTGGAGGCAGTTCTAAATCTCCGTCTCCTCCCTCAGAGTCGCCATCGAGAGGTGGCGGAGTCATGTCTGTTTCAAAACGGAAGAAGGCGAGGGTTTTACGGGTCTGAGCATGGATTTCGTTGTTTTGATAGTCAAAGCGAACGATGGCCGGGAAGCGCTCTTCACGAGCTGTGTTTCTTGCCTTACGGAGCATTGAACGGACTAACTGAGTTTGGGCCTGAAGCTCGCTCTTCCGGGTCAACGCTGTGATTCCGGCAATTCCAATGCCCGTCAAAATGGCCATGATAGAAATGACCACGAGCAATTCAATGAGCGTGTATGCCCCGTGAACTCGGATAGCAATCTTGTTTTCGAGCCTGGGGCTAAACATATTCAATCCCAACTATTAATGTCGTCGTCCTTGCCACCGTTGTTCTTACCATCGGGGCCACAACTCCAAATTTGAAAGCTCGACAACGATTGATACTGGCTTGTTTTGTCGCTCTTTGAACCTTTCGCTTCAACGCTGGTCGCCACCATGTTCTCGTCTAAGATCGAGACTTTTTGCCCCTTTGCGTAGTCCTTGTTGTGAAGATAGATAAAGGGGCGACCCCAATCATCAATGACCTCAAAGGCGGCATCGCTATCTGAGTCGTAGAGCTTCTTATCACTGAATTGCAGGTATGGACCATTCTTCTCGGTGGTCATAAGGCACTTCACCAAACTCTCGATACCGTCGTTGACTCCTTTGTCTTTTGACTTGCGAGGAGACGAGGGCGGGTAGTCGCCGAAGTCATTCGAGTAGTTTTCCAAGGCCGTTTTGATCCGCTCGATCATGGTCTTGGTCGCGCCTTTTCTGGCGGTCCCGGTCGCACCTGAGAAGGCCGCGAAGGAAATACTGAGGAGAATGGCAATGATCGCGACGACCACTAGCATTTCAATCAGCGTAAAAGCTCGCATTGTGGATCGTCTCATCAATAATCTCCGTTGTTACTTTTCTTGGGAGCCGAGCCGTCCTTCTTCACGAAGACTCGCACGCGATTGAGCTCTAATTGCCAGACCTCGTCAATTTTGGATTGTCCGTAGATGACAACCTCAACGAGCTTGTCTTGGCGAAAGGCTCCAACAGTTGTCTCGCCTAGGCGCTCACCGTCCATATGAAATGAAACGAGCCCGGTTGCATTGTTTTCAATCTCGATAGAAAGCTCGTGAGCTTTGTCGTCTCCGGGCCAAGCCCCGAGTTCTTGAACGGTTGCGTTGGCCGTCTGACTTGCCTTCGAAGCACCAATAATCTTCGTTCCATCTTCATTACGAAAGAGAAGAACCTCACCCCCAAGACGAGCCCCATTGCGAATC
>JARGOJ010000842.1 GCA_029210225.1 Planctomycetota bacterium | reverse complement strand
ATGAGTTCGAGGGAGTAGAAGTAGGTCCCTCCGACTTGCCCGACATCATAGACCTGAACAATGTTTTGGTGATTGAGGCGTCCCGCGGAGCGAGCTTCCTCTAAGAATCTCGACACGAACTCTTCATCGGAGGCGAGCTCTTTGGCCAGAACTTTAAAGGCCACCATCCTATCCAAAGATAGCTGTTGAGCGGCGTAAACACTACCCATGCCGCCGCGACCGAGGAGCTTGCCAATTTTGTAGCCGGCTAACTCTTGCCCGGTGAGGTCATCGTCGTTGTTCTTATCGTCGACGATGAAGAGGATGGTCTCGCCGATGCGAATCTTGTCTCCTACGGTGACTGGGCCGCCAGCAGAGCGCTCTTCATTGATCCATGTGCCGTTGACGCTTTTAAGGTTTTCGCAGACGATGCCGGAATCACTCACGACGAGGCGGCAGTGACGTCGGGAAGCTTGGGCATCGCGGATGGGGAATTGGTTTGAGAGCTCGCGGCCGATCACGACTTCGCCCGAGCTGGGAAGTTGGACGACCTTCCCTTTATCCTTGCCTTTTCCTACAACGAGACGGGGCATTCTTCCCTATTCCTAATCTGGTTGGGCAGATGAATCTGCACATCCCAATGTTTGCGCGCGCATTCTATATCAATTCATTATAGAACTTTGATCATTGTCTATGTCTTCTAACCGTTCGTAAAGAACCCGACCAACCCGAATCAAGGTCGCGCCTTCTTCAACCGCTTCTTCGAAATCCTGGCTCATGCCCATGGATAGCTCGCTTAGCTTCTCTCGGCCTCGACTTCGTTGAGCCGCCAAAAGAGACGCGAGATCACGAAAAGTGCCTCGGGCTTTCTCTTTATCGCCGAACATTGCCATGGTCATCAGGCCAACAGGGCTTATCTTTTCGTATTTGTCTAAGAGGTCTAGGAAGCGCCCAAGCTCTTCAGGAGCAACGCCGCTCTTTTGTTCTTCGCCAGCCACATTCACCTGAATCAGAACATCTAAAGAACGATCGAGACGCTTGTTGAGTTCTTTAGCAAGCTCTTCTGAGTCGAGGGAATGAAGCAGCGCGAGCTTGGGCTCGATCTTCTTCACCTTGTTCCGCTGAAGATGGCCAATCATGTGCCACCTCGGGGCCAAGGCAGGGTCAACTCCTGCGGCCATCTGATTGAGGTGCGGGACGCGATTTTCACCGAGATCAAGGGCGCCGTGTTGAGCTAGGCTTTGGCAAAGTCGGGGCCCGCCGTATTTCGTGACCGCCACCAGGGTGACTGACTCTGGGGCTCGCTCCGATCGCTCACAAGCGCTTCGAATCCGTTCTTGGATTCGCATGAGGTTTTCCCCGAGACGTTGGTGGTCGGCCGGGGCAAGTTGATTATTGGTCTCCATGGGCTCCCGTTTTAATGCATCAATACTTATCTAGACAGGCCCGAACCCGAATTTCCTGGTCCTCCCCAATCACTTCTTGGAGCGCCTCCTCGAAACGCTTGGAAACCTTGACGCGCAGGTGACTTCCGATCAAGTAGGGACCTATGCGCTCGCCATTTTTCCCAATGAACGTGTACTGAACCGGATCGGTGCCAGAGTACTTGTGGAGCACGTTCTTGAGCTTGTTGATGCTGTCTTCGGTCATCGTCTCGGCCGACATATCAAAGGACACGCTGACCCGGAACTTCTCATGCCCTTTTCGGAAGGGAACCACATCGTCGACGATGATTTGCGGTTCGTCGCGACGGTTATCGCACTTGCCGCGGATGAAGATACGTGCGTCGGGGACTACGTCGTGGCAAACGTCCTCAAAGATGCTTCCGAAGAGAATGGCCTCAACCGTTCCCGTCGTATCCTCCATGGTCAAAAAGCCCATGCGTTTGCCCTTGCGGTCGATGGTCGTGCGAATGGTTTGAACCATGCCCCCGACCACGACTTCTTCCCCGTCTCGAGCATTCTTTAGGGTCAGGCTGTCGTGAGTGGAGTAACGGTTGAGGGTCGCCTTATCAACATCAAGAGGATGGCTGGAGAGATAGAATCCGAGGGCCGCTTTCTCGAAGTTAAGCAACTCAATCTGGGACCACTCTTCGGTGTCTGGGAGCATATTGACCTCAATCTTTTTGAGATCTTCCGGCGCTTCTTCAAATCCTCCAAAGAGGCCGATTTGATTGGAGTTCTTCTCTCGTTGGGCTTTCGCTCCGATAGAGACGGCTTGTTCGATCGCTGCGGATTGTTGAGCTCGGTGACCTTCAAAGCAATCGAAGGCTCCCGCTTTGATGAGTTGATCGAGGACCGACTTGGAGCACTTGGAGCTGTCGACCTCTTCGCAGAGGTGAAAGATCGACCGGAAGGGTTCGTCCATCTTCTTGCGGGTTTGGATGATCGCCTCAACGGCTCCGTGGCCCACACCCCGAATCGCTTCAAGTCCATAGACAATCTTGCCTTCGTTGACGGAGAACTCCCACTCGCCAATACGGATATTGGGTTGGCATATCTCGATGCCTAAGCGTCGGCATTCGTCGATATATTCGACCATCTTCTCGACGTTAGAACGGAAGGAGGTGAGGAGAGCGGCCATGTACTCGGCGGGGTAGTGAGCTTTGAGGTAGCCGGTTTGGTAGGTGACAAAACCATAGGCGGCGCTGTGAGACTTGTTGAATCCGTATTCGGCGAAGAACGCAATCTGATCCCAAATGGTGGTGGCGGTCTCTTTGGCCATCCCGGTTCGCTCGTGACAACCATCGACAAACTTCGGCTTGAATTTGTCCATGAGGCTAACTTTTTTCTTACCCATGGCCTTTCTGAGCACGTCGGCCTGAGCCATGGTGAAGCCAGCGACCAAGTTGGCGATCCGCATGACCTGTTCCTGATAGAGGATGGCGCCGTAGGTCTCTTTGAGAATGGGTTCGAGGCTATCGTGCTCGTAGGTGATGGCTTCTCGACCGTGCTTGCGGTCGACGTAGAGGCGGTCCATGCCTGAGCCCAAAGGACCGGGGCGATAGAGGGCGATGAGCGCAATGATATCTTCGAAACGGTCAGGCTTCACCTTGGCGATGAGCTCACGGAAACCCGAACTCTCAAGCTGGAACACGCCTCGGGTCTCACCTCGGGACATCATTTCAAAGGTCTTCAGGTCGTCGAGGGGAACCTCACCCACGGAGAAGTCTTTCCCCAGTTTGGCGGAGATCATGCGTTCGGCGTGGGCGATCACGGTGAGCGTTCGAAGACCCAAGAAGTCCATTTTGAGCAGGCCGACCTCTTCTACTTCGGCCATGGTGTATTGAGTCGCGAGGTCACTTCCGACGCGGTAAAGCGGAATGCGTTCGAGCAAGTCGATGTCGCTGATCACGACTCCCGCAGCGTGCTTTCCAGCGTGGCGATTGAGTCCTTCCAGGCGCTCGGCGTAAGAGAATAGCTCGCGATAAGCCCTGTTCTCTTTGCGAGCTTCTCCAAGGCGGGGTTCTTGCTCAAAGGCCTTCTTGAGGTTGATCTTTGGCCCTTCTGGGATCATCTTGGCGAGCTGGTTGACCTCTCGAAGGGGAATCTCCATCACTCGGCCGACGTCGCGAACCACAGCCTTGGCCTTCAGGGTTCCAAAGGTCACAATTTGGGTGACGCACTTTTCGCCGTATTTCTGCCGGACATACTCGATGACCCGGCCCCGCCCAGCCTCGCAAAAGTCGATATCGATATCGGGCATGGAGACCCGATCGGGGTTGAGGAAGCGCTCGAAGAGCAGGTCGTACTTCAGCGGGTCAATGTTAGTGATTCCCATAGCGTAGGCTACGATGGACCCCGCGGCTGATCCCCGCCCGGGTCCAACAGGGATTCCATGATCCCGAGACCATTGGATAAAGTCGGCGACGATTAGGAAATACGCGATATAGCCCGAGTTCCGAATGACATCGACTTCGATTTTCTTGCGATTTTCATGCTCTTCACGAACTTCGCCATATCGTTCTTTAATGCCTTCATCAACGCACTTGAGGAAGTATTGCTCCTGCGTGAGACCGTCCGGAGGATCGAACTTTGGCAGGTAATAGGTCCCGGTCTGGAAGTCGAAGTCCACCTTCTCGGCGATGGCCCGGGTGTTTAGGACGGCTTCCGGAATATGGGAGAAGAGGCGGGCGACTTCTTGAGTGCTTCGGTAGTAAAGGGAGGCGTGAATCTTCAGGCGATTCTTGGCGGTGAGTGTTTTTCCCGAGCCAATGCAAATCTTGATGTCCTGAACCTCCGCGTCTTGAGGCTCGAGGTAGTGGACATCGCACGTGACGGCCAGAGGAATGTTAAAGCGGCGGCTGAAGTCGATGCATGTCAAGTTGACCTTATGCTGTTCCTCCATGTCATTGGGCTG
>JARGOJ010000841.1:4101-4341 GCA_029210225.1 Planctomycetota bacterium | reverse complement strand
CTGTACTGTGATGGTGAGCCTTGGTGCCATTAATAGCGATAAGTTGAGACTCGATTTGCTCTCCATGGTGACGACGGTGGCGATTCTTGGCATTTACTTCTTGGCAACGATGGCCGGGGGCCTTATGACGATTAGGCAAATGCTCAGAGCGTTGAAAAAGAGCATGAAGGCGCCGCCAGAAATTGAGTCTGATTTTTCAAAGAACAGTGAGACCAACGATGCAAACAATGAATCTAGCCC
>JARGOJ010000841.1:0-4091 GCA_029210225.1 Planctomycetota bacterium | reverse complement strand
TCATCCGGATAGATCGTCTGCGTTGGCTTGTAATCGTTGTGGCGATTTCGTGTGCGAGGAATGTATTGGCAGGGATCGGGAAACTCTTTGCGCCATCTGCATGGAGTCGTTTGTTGTCGAATTGAGAAAGCGGAAATTGTCGCCGCTTCTGTGTGCTGCTCGCACGGTTTTTTGGTTGGCTGCGCTGTTTTTGACGGCCGAATATACCTATAACATGCGTCGGCATGTCCTTTGGGTGAATGAGGTGATCGTTTTAATCTTCTGTATTGTATCGTTGCCCTATTCATTCTTTCTCAGCTCTTTTGTCCAGAAGAATGGGAGGCTCATGAAGGAGGGCTTTGAACTTGTGGGGGACACCCGAACTCATGTCTACTTGGTCTTCCCCTTGGTACTACTTTTCTTCTGTCTACCCTATATATCTCTAGCTTCGGGTATTCCATCCAATCTTAACGTGTATGACTTCAATCGATCGTTATCAGTCTCGGTAACTGCCGTCTATATGATGACCCAACTGACCATCTATTTCATGCAAAAAACTATGAATCGCGATCTAAAGAAACGGCTTTCGTCTTGAGCACCCACGCAGTCTGCAAAACTCACCCGGATATGCCCGCCACGCTCTCTTGTGAGCGTTGCGGAAACTTCGTTTGCGAAGAGTGTCCTGGCTTTGGCGAGCTGAGCGGCTGCGCCTCTTGCATCGTCGAAATTTATCGTGACAGTCAGCTTTTTAAAAGGACCGCTCGCAACGCCTCGAACAACGCTGCAGTGACGACTTTCGTTGTGGCGCTCATCTTGTTTTTTGTTTTCTCTTTTTCAAAGCCAAACAAGCCAGGCGTCGATTGGTTTGTGTTTTCAATCTTGCTAGTGCTCTTCTTACCGCTTGGTTGGCTTTGTGCACGTGGCATAATTCGGAACATTAGTGTTAAGCTAAAATTAGAGGACAGTAAGTTACTCTTGCCGAGCGACTGCAAAATAGCCTGCCTTCTACCTCCGAACTTGTTTCTCAGTGTCTTAATGGGATTGGCCTGGTACATCCTGGATTCAGTCTTTCAGATCTTCGCTGAACCTGGGGCCATTGGGCTACTGATGTTCATGTATTGCGCGATCAGTTTGCTGCTTTCCGGAGCGATGACAGTCAATAAATTCGAGAGTTTTCAATTGAGAGCGGGTGCCAATACAGAAACAACAGATGCCGCGTCGAAATAAGAAGAAATGGAGGATGTCTTGCAGCCAGAGCGTCTATCTAATCCTGCTTGTTGTCGCTGTCTAGTGCTCGCCGAATGCAGCTGAGCAAGGCATCTCGCCGATAGGGCTTTCTTAAAAGCACCTCCGCTTCCAGGCGTTTATGATCGGTTGGATGTTGAACATGTCCGCTGACGAAGACAATTTTTAGGTCCGGGTTCGTTGCTCGTAATCGTGCGGCTGTATCCAGTCCACCGAGTTTGGGCATAACGACGTCGAGCAGCGCCAGGTCGATTTGCCCGGCGCTGTGTTCAAACAACTCTAAGGCTTCAACGCCGTCATGCGCGACTAGGACTTTGTAGCCAGCGTGCTGAAGTAGAGATGTTGATGAATGACGCACCATAAGATCATCTTCGGCAACCAGAACAGTCTCAGTTCCTTCCATCGCGAATTCTGTCAATTCGGACGGAACATCCTCGACTTTCAATGGCTTCTCGGTCGTTGGCATAAAAATCTTAAAGGTTGTCCCAACACCGAGATTGCTTTCAGTTTCAATGAACCCTTTGTGTTGATTGACAATCGCGTAAACAGTAGCAAGCCCTAAACCGGTGCCCTTCCCAATCTCTTTGGTCGTGAAAAATGGTTCGAAGACCCGAGCCAATACTGCCTCTGACATGCCATGACCCGTGTCAGTCACCTTGAGCATTAAATACTTGGCTGAATTATCAGGCGTCGTAGTCAGCGCCTGCTGAGGAACCACCGAATACTCCAATGTGAGGTCGAGCTTCCCGCCTTCAGGCATCGAATCTCTCGCGTTGACGCATAAATTGACGATCACTTGTTCGATTTGGGACTTGTCGGCGAAGATTCGGGGCGAATACTCCTGGCAATGCAAGGAAACAGCAATGCTCTCGGGAAGTAAACGCTCTAAAAAACTTATGAGGCTTTCAAGCAATGGGACCACATCAATGACTTGCGGTGAGAGACTTTGGTTCTGACTGAAGACCAACAATTGATTGGTTAACTCCGCGGCGCGCCCGACAGCCTCAATTCCCTTTCTTAAGAAGACACTGTCCTTGTTTTCCGTGAGTAAGGCCAATTCAATGTTCCCTTGAATCGCGCTCAACAAGTTATTGAAGTCATGGGCGATGCCCCCAGCGAGATGGCCCACCGCCTCCAACCTTCTTGATTGTTGTAATTGCTCTTCAAGGGATTTCGTAACCGTGACATCCCTCGCGATCGCATAAATCAATGCGTTGTTAAGATCGGGAACACCGCGCCAGGAAAGGCGGCGATAGGTGCCGTCGGAGGCTCTGTAGCGATTATGAAAATCCTGTGCTGCGTTGGTTTCGTCCAGATTCTCGAATGCCTCAAGGGTGTCTGCACGATCATCGGGATGGACAAATTCCAAAAAGGGCCGGCTCAACAGCTCTTCCTCGCTGTAACCGAGGGTGGCTGGAAAGGATGGACTCACACGTTTGAAGTAACCATCGTAGCCTGCGACGCACATGAGATCGACGGAGACTTGGAAGAAGCGCTCCTGCTCTTCGTGCTTTCGTCGTTGCTCGGTCATATTCGTTGAAATCACAACGAACCCGGTCATTTTTGATTCTTGAATCATGGGGCCCAAACGGCAATCCCACCAGCTAACGTCTCCTATGGGTGAGGTGTAGGAGGTTTCATAGCGATCGAGTTCCTGGGTGGCGGCGCAGCGCTCAATCGCCGCTATGATGCCAGCTCGATGCTGCTCTTCGACCAAGTCTGGTAGATATTGACCAATAACCTCTTCGCGGGTGACTCCGGGCACGATGTGATTGATATAGCGGACACGACCTGAGAGGTCGAGCATCATGATATTGCTCGGGGAGTTGATAGCGATTGAGTGAAGAAGCTGATCGGCGTGTATGCCTTGCTCGTACTCTTTTATCTTCGCTTTTAGTTGGACGATCTGTTGCTCTAGTGAATCCATTAGCTTTGAGCCCTCGAGAACTGCTTAAGCTCTTCATCGCTGACGGAAGTCCACAGACTCATCGAACCGACGCTAAGAAGATGTCTGTATTATAGGTAAGTCGATTCATCGATATGGAGTGTTCGCAAAAAAACACGCTTTTGTCTGTGGTTGCGAAGACGTCGCTTCCGGCCGCTCCGCCGGTGAGCGATAGAGATGTGACCCACGGCTTGCCTGAACCTTATGGCTGGCACGGTCCGCAAGCAATGCATTGAGCCGTTTTTAGTTTCAATTCGCGTCTAGACCTCGCTTGTCTGGTTTCTTTCCGCTTTGATGGTCTAGTTGAAGAAGAACTCTGGCGAAGACTTGGTGAAAAGCGCCTCAGAGTTGAGCGCTGCTTCGATTGGCAGTGAGGTTCCCGAGCAATGAGCGAGGGCAAGCATAGATCACATCGACGCACGCCATCAATGAATTTGAGAGTTCGCCGTTGAAGGCTGTCAGGACGATTGTAGGGACCAACAAAGTTAAACTTTGCGCATTGGTTCAGAGAAGAGGTCTCCAAGACCGATCCCCATAAAAAGTAGACACCCTTTTTTTTGGAGGACCCAGGCCATGTCTGACGACCAAAATTTCAACGACTATCAAAACGCTGCTCGCCGAGCTTTGCTTGTCATTGCTACTTTTACACTCTGTGTTTTAGTACTCATGGCGCCCTTTGCAGTCGCGGCGCTCCCAGCCCAAGAATTCGATGACCTCAAGCTCTCAGATCAATATTGGGATGCTGCGGAAGCCGGACAGAAAGGCCGGCAAGCTGAACTCTACGACGAAATCCATCTCCTCGGCGGTCACATCGATGAAGACTGTGGCGGCTGCGACTGGCCCAATACAATCAATAAGTATCGCCTCGGTGTACACCGTCTTGGAGCGTTCTTCACCGAGTGATAGCGCTTTTGTGATCTCT
>JARGOJ010000840.1 GCA_029210225.1 Planctomycetota bacterium | reverse complement strand
GAGTTTTCGGTGCGCGCATTTAATTTTTAGTTCCCAACATAAGGCTCTCCGAGTCTGGGTTGCTCTTTCAGTCGTCAAAAGTGAAAAGCCCAATCTTAAATAGGCTTCTCTGTTCGCTATGAATTCCAATTCAAGTTCAAGGACGAGGAAGCCTACGAAAATTAGCCCAGCCATATCATATTGATAGGGGGCTAACCGTTTGTGGGATACAAAAGCAAAGGGCCTCGTAGGGCGTTTTTACCTGATCCACCCCGGCTAGTCCTTTCCTCATCGCCGAATTCATGCTATCCCAGAGGACCTTTGAAAATTCATCGAAAACAATTTGAAGCCTTGAAGCAGTCCTTGTGTCAAGGAAGGGGAAGGAAACAAGTTCGTGAATGAAGCGCAGTGGCTAACGCAATCGCGTGCTGGCGATCATGACGCTTATAAAAAGCTCGTGAACGCCCACCGAGACGCCGTTTTTCGCGCCGCTTTTCATGTTTTGAAGAATGAGGAGGAAACCTTGGACGTGGTACAAGAGAGCTTTCTCAAAGCGTACCAGGCATTGAAGAAGTTTGAGGGCAAGGCGTCCTTTCGCACCTGGGTGCGCCGTATCGCTGTCAATCGCTCACTCAATCGCCTACGGGACACTAAAAAACACCGCGCTGTCGCTGCTCTCCCCGAGGGAGACTTCGTCGCTGACGCTCGCGCCAAGACTCCGCAACAAGTGGTCGAGAGAGCTGAACTTAAGGCGCTGGTTCGCAAAGAGATCGATAAGCTCCCGCCAAAGCACTCGATCGCCCTCAAACTCCATGATATTGAAGGATTGAGTTACGACGAAATTGCGAAGCTCACAGATTCAAAGCCAGGCACGGTCATGTCGCGTATTCACTATGCCCGGCAAAAACTCAAAGAGCGCTTAGCGTCTCATTTCCAAAGCGCCCCAGAGAGGATGAAATCATGAACGAGCATCCTCTCGAATCCAGTGACGACGAGATCTTCCTCTCAGCTCTCTTCGATGACGAGCTCTCATCCGAGGAAGCCAAGCTCGTGGAAGAGAGCCTCTCTCAATCGGAGGCGCTCCAGGACGACTTGGCCTTTTATCGAGAATTAACGTCGATCATTTCAGATCTAGAAGTCCCCGTACCAAGCTCGTCCCGCTGGGATCAGTTCGAGGACGACTTCGATAAAGCACTCAGTGAACTCGACGCAAAGCCACTTTCAATAGGTCCGAGGCCGGCCGAAGAGTTTTGGAATTGGCGCAACGCGTATGTGCCCTTCGCCGCCGCGGCAGCGTTCTTCCTATCGTTGATCTTGCTTGGCTCGGGAATGACCGAATCGGGGGAGAACATTGCTCTGGCTTACACCCCCTTTCAATTGACTCAAGAGCCTTTTCGCAAGAAGCCGGTCAATCGAGTCGTCAAGCCTGCGGCGAGCGCCGCCATTCTCGACAAGGCCCAGCAACAATTCAAACTGACCGTAAAGGAGAGAGCGGAGTTAGGGCGTCATTTGTTGAGCTTGCGCCGTGACGCTTCGACGGGCAACCTCGTCGACCGGTATGAAACATTGCTCAAGGGCAAAGACGCGGTCCTAATCACGCCGGAGTTGGCGACGATTCTCTATGAAGGGAGCGCTCGCCGAGTCGCGAGAGATGTTGAACTCTATGAAATTCAACCGCGGCTCCAGCGCCTCATTCGTTCCAGTATTCAGTCGATCAAGCTCTTCCATACCCAGGCGAAAACCCGCGAGAGCCGTGTTGCCTGTGAGCGAGCCTTGGAATATCTTGGCACCGCCGCCACGCTCTTTGACCTCGATCTCACTCTCTCGCCGGCGCTGACTGCGCGGTGCCGGGAAGAAGTCGGTCGAATCGAGCGAGCAGAAGGGAGTGAGTTCTCAGAGATTCTCGGACGGGAAGTCGACTACAGCGCCTTTCAGTCTCGAAGCCCCTATTTAGGCGACGTCGAGCTGCGCCGCTTTGAGCGGGTTATTTATTGGTTTGGCCGAGCGCCGCTCTCCCTCAAAGCGTCCGAAAGCGTCGAGACCAGGGCCGCCATGATCCTCGTGGCTGCCGCTGCTCACGCTAAGGAATTCGCGACCTGGAACACCATCGATCAAATGATTGCGTTGCTCTTTGGACCGCGAGATGATCTGTCCCTCTTGGATATGAGGCTCGCCATGCAGTCGACTCTTGGCTATCAATTGAAATCCGTCGATCAGATCTCAAGCCCTGGGGTAACGGCGAAGATTTCTGGGGCCATGTCCGCCGCCGCGAAGTTCCACAATAAGGGACTGATTTCTGGTGCTGGAACCCGAGGTGGAGCTAGTCTGAGGTTACTTGGAGGAACGCGAAACCCCGATGCCCTGGCGGCATCCTTCATGACTGGAGGCAGCCAAACCTTCCTTAGGCCACACGCTCGCTTGCTCGACTTCCCTGTGGTCCTCGGTCACGGTGAGGCGCAACGACTCCTAGTCGAAGACGAGGACGACGGCGCGGTGCTTGTCGACAAGGCGAATCAGGCGAAGTCGCTGATCTTTATGGAGGGGGCCCTTTCATTTATCGAGGGAAGTCGACTGAAAGCATCGGCTGCTTTGTTGGAGACTCCTGTAAGTTCGGTCCACGAGAGCCGACGCTTGCTCTCCGCCAGCCTGGCCTCTCTCGATGAGCGGGGCCGGGCTTTGGATATTCCGAAGAAGGCACTGAAAACGGGTGGGAGCGCGCCGGTCTACGTCGAAGCCTACCCTGAGTTCTTCGACCGTTATGTCTACGCCAGCAGCCAGCTTCTGAAAAATCTCCGAACCCTGAAAGTATCCCGCAAACTTCAACCGGCTATTGCCGATCTCCAGCTCATACACTTTGTGCTTAGAGTCATGGCGTTGCGGGCTCGAGAAGCAGCAGAGGGGCGAGGCAAAGCGGATCTCGAACTGGGATTAACCCTCCGGCGCATTCTCCCGGCGTTTTCCGGGAGCGCCCAATGGACGGTGCGAACCTTGAATGAAGTGAAGTATCCTGACGGCATGGAATATTCCCAACGATTGATTGGCGGCGCGGATACTCTTGTAAGACTTGTCCTGGTGCAAGAGAATGGTCAGCGGGTTTACAAGGTGACCCAAGGATACGTGTTATCCGCTCGTGAGAACTACGGCGCGAAACGACTGGGCCCCGACAACGCTGGGCAAGCGGATCGACCCCTGTGGATGTTGGACTGGAGCCATTAAATGAGGAAAACAGGAGCGATTCTGACCGCAGCGTTATCGCTATGTCTTGCCGCGTGTTCCTCTTTAGACCGGAGTGACAACGGCACTAAAATCAATCCCGGCACAGGGAGCGAGGCTCCCGAAAATGTACGGAGCAAGCCATACATAAAAAATGGCCAGGTCGCTTATACCGCTCCGAAAACAAGCAGTGACACAAAAAAAAAGGGGGCAAAGAAAGGACGAAGAAAGGGCCGGAAGAAGCCTCGTCCAAAACCCACACCCAAATCAGAATCGATGAGAACTCCTTACACCGGTGGGGCCTACTCCGAAACCCAACGCACCGTCGCATCCAGAGGGCCCCAGATTGTCCTTCCAACCATCTTTGACAGCGTCGTCACCAACCTCGATAAACCCCTGCCTAAAAAGCAAAAGGTGGCCTGCGTAGTCGTGGAGGGAAGCTACCTCAGGAAAGAAAAGACGCGAGGGATTTGCAAGGTGCTTCGAAATCAGAACTCCAACAACGAGGTCGTATCCTGGGGCTCCTTAAAGCAAAGCCAAACCTTGAACTCATTGATGACCTTGGCCCGCTCCCAAAGCATCGACCTCCTGGTCATTCTAGAGAAGCGACAGCAGCGCTCCTTTGTCATACTCGACACTCGAAACGCCGCCGTTCTTTGCCATTCCACCAAGTTTCGACAAAGCCTCGTTCCTGGAGACTCACAGCTCCTTCAGCTCCACGGGAAAATTTGTAAAGCCTGGACCACCCAATGAAATCGTTGTTTTTGCGCGGTCGAGACAATTTCAGGCCTCTGAATCGATCCGGCGGAGTGAGCGGGAGTGTTTGGATGAGAAAAGCGACTGTATTCCTAGCCCTCGGTTCCTGTCTATTTCTAAGCGCCTGTGGCGCCCGAAGTCGGGTGGGATCGGAAAAGGAGCCGATTCCCATTGGCGGTGGGAATATGGACCGGATCAGCGGCCCCGTTGACGGTGCGAGCGAGTTCAAACCCGCACGGCCCCACGACGATGTGAAGAATCAGGAGGCAAACTCATCTATGGGCGCTGGGAGGCCTCGTGGGAAAGGTGGTATTCAGGGGGGGGCATTCTCTGAAACTCACCAAACTAAGGCGAGCCGGGACGACCAAATCCTGCTTCCTGACACTTATGGAAGCGTCG
>JARGOJ010000006.1:17852-29138 GCA_029210225.1 Planctomycetota bacterium | reverse complement strand
GGGAGACGCTCGACCGCGACCCTTTCAGGGAGCGAGGCGATGAGCAAATGGGGAGGGCTATTGTCCTTGATCAATGTAACCCAAAGAAGGATTGATATGAGGGGTAGGGCCAGACCGAGCAATGGTAGGTATGGGCGTCGCCGACGAAAGCTTGAGGGCAGGGTCTTTGTTTTCAATGCGCCGTGGACGACTTTGATATCGGGGCGAAGACTTGAATCCCGTGTCAGACATGCGCGACAAATGTCGACGAGATAGGGCGGATAATTTTGACACTTGACTTCAATGTCCTTGGGCTCACCAGCGCTAAGGCCACCGTAAAGTAGGGTGATGGATTGATTGTCATAAGGAGTCTGTCCGCTCATCGCGTAAAGGAGAGTGGCGCCAAATCCCCAAACATCGCTTGGGGGACCGAGCTCGCCAAACTCCTCGGGATCAAGTTGCTCTGGGGACATAAAGCTTGGAGTTCCCAGCCATTGACCGCTGTTGGTCAGGCTTGGAGTGTGACTGAGGAGAGCATTTTTAATGTCTTTGTCAGTTTGCCTGACGAGGCCAAAGTCGGCGAGGAAGGCTCTATTAGTGCTCGATTCGATAAGTATGTTTGCTGGTTTGATGTCCCGGTGAATCAATCCGCGATCGTGACATGCTGAAAGCGCCAACGCAACTTGTTCAAAGATATCTAGCAAGCGAGCGCTTTCCAGTCCTGTGGAAGACTCCCGTAGTCTTGCATTTATTAAGGTCTTTAGGTCGTGACCTTCAATGAAAGGCATGACAAAGTATGGTTCGCCATTCTCCATTCCGTAATCATGAATGCCAATGATATTGGGGTGACGAAACTGCGCGAGGGCGACGGCTTCCCGTTGAAATCGCGCCAATTGTTCGTCGTTCCGCTTTGTTTGAATGAGCCTCTTAACAACGACAAGGACTCCAGTGCTGCGCTGTCTGGCTTTGTATACGACACCCATGCCACCACGACCGATCTCCGAGAGAATCTCGTAGTGCTCGGCGAAGCGCGCTTGTCCACTAGGGTCTGAGTTCATACTTCCTTTCCCACGGCAAGAATTGCTTTCAATACATTGAAATCTTTGAACATGTTTAGGAGATGGGTATCAAGCGCCGCGAAGAGAGGCTCCGGTGTAGCAAATAAGAGACGGAAGTGCCAATCTAAACGAAAGGGAGTGTAGAGTCCCTTCAGCGTCCGTCATTTAACCGCTAAGAAACTCCCCCTCCATTTAAAAACCGACAAAGACGAATCTGCGATTGCATTAAGACCAATGTTAGCTGTCAGGGTCCTTTGATATTCTTAGCTGTTTGCTCCTTAGACGATTTACAACCGTCTTGAAGAACTATCCAGGAAAGTCATTTATTGTGAGCAGCCTTTATCTTGCCCAGATGCCTATGTCAGCGACGATTCTAAAAAATCGTCAGGCCATGCAATCGATACTCCGTGATCAAGTCGAGGCGGAGAGTCTCATCCTCTTTCCAGAGTGTGCTCTCACAGGTTTTCATAGGGCTCTGAAAGCTGTTGCTATTCAAAGTGATATTGAAGAGAATTGCGCAATTCTCCAACGTGATTGCGACGAGAAGAACGTCGCTATTGTCTTCGGTACTCCTTGGTTTTTGGGCGATGGCATTGTCAACGCGGCGGTGTATCTGGCTCCGAATGCTCCCAGGGAAGTGGCTTCAAAAGTTGGATTGACTGAGAGCGAACGACTTTTCTTCTCTCCCGGACGAGGGCGACCGGTTTACCAGTGGCGAGGCAAGCGCTTCTCAATTGTCTTCTGTCGGGAGGTCCTCGACGACCAAGACTCCGGATTAGAATTAGCAGAGCAGCTCGATTTCATTCTATGGCCCGGCTACATTGCATGGAGCGACGACCCCGAAAACTACTTTGAGGCCGCTAGGAATATCGCTGAGAAGCATCGTTGCGCCATCTATCAATGTAATTGGCCAGACTCTCTCAACGATCCACAGCAAAAGAAAATGGGGGGGAGTTTAGTGATTGGCGCGAGCGGTGAAACGATCGACCGCGCCGCTTTTGACAACTCAGCGCTACTCAAGGTAGCCCTCTGAATCCGATCCTTTATTTAGATATCTGCCGATAGCGACCGCCCGTTGATTGCGCCAAACGCCGCAGCATATCGTGATTTGCGGCTTTGAAGCCGAAGCAGGATATACGCGCTTGCGTTGTTCTGTTGAGACGGCTGACCTGAGCGTAGATCTTCGCGCTTGGGATCTTCTTATTGTATGCGTCCGAAGGATAGCCGTCGGTGAGAATAATAATGTGGTCGACGTCTTTCATATTAAAGGCGCCCTTTAGGGCTAAATCTAGACGAGTCACACTGCCAAACGGTATCTGAGCGACCCATTCCTTTGCATGGGTCTTCTTGGTGTCCTTCGCGAACTCCAGTTCTTTCTTCCAGAGTCTATTCTTATTGGAGAAAGCGATGACATTGAACTTGGTCTTCTTGGGTAGAGAGTCTATGGCCTTTTGAAGATTTGAAATGGCGCCCTTTGAGAGGCCGCCGCTGACCATTGATTTCGAAGCATCAAAGAGGAAGACCAGACCTTTGCCATAGAGAGGGACGTCGTAAAAGGTCGTTGCTCCGAGACCTGCTTTCTCCGGGGACCCCGCCATGGCTGGTCGATCGACGGTGACGTAACCCTTCGATACGTAACCTTCAATGACTTTCGAATCGAGGGTGACGAGGATGCGCCAAAAGCTCTTCGTTTGGCCGATCGCCTGAAACTCGGTCTTGGGAACAAGGACGACAATAACCTTGGACTTGGTGCTCGCTTCTTTTCGAAAATTGAGCCGCGATTTTCCAACTCGACCCTTCCATGGTTTTTCACGGGTCGGAGACTGCAATTTTTTGATTTCTGCGTCGCTCTTCACGGTGCCGTCCCACCAACTCTTATAGTCGGCTCCTGCAGGGAGTGACTTCCCGAGCAGCTTTGTGAGGATCACAGCGCACTGTTGGTGCTCGACGCCAGGGTCCTTGTCTCGCTTCACCATATGCTCGATCAATGCGCGGACAACCGCGACGCGGCGCCGAACACCCAGAGCGAGAATCACTCGTCGGCGAACCGCAGCGTCCTTATCTTTAAGTCGACCGATCAGTAACGCGTCATCGGCCTCATTACTCCGAGCAGAGACGACATCAACACCAAAAATACTCTCTAGTACAGACTTCCCGTGCTTGACCGCCCGCTCAATTCTCTTGACCCCCGATTTCTCGTCGACCGCTGCCAGCGCAGAAACAGCTGCTTTATAGCTGATTTCACTCGTCGTTAGGAAGTCGAGGGTCTTGAAGATAGGAGCGATCGCTCTCTCAGTGCCTTCCTTGGCGAAGATCGAAAGAAGAACACGGGCGCCGGGATGATCTCCGGCCTTCACGGCCTTTTTGTAGTCGCCGTGCCAGACTCTAAGATTGTCGGCACGTGCTATCACGGGCAAGGTTAGGAGGCAGCCGACGAGCGTCGTTGCTAAAAAAGTGGGTCTCATAAAACATTCCTCTGAAGCATCAGAACCGGGCGACCAATGCAGTCAGTCGCCTTCCTATTGTAAACTTTTCGGATAGAATCGGCGCTGTAGAAAGTGTTTGTTGGAGCGGGACGCGATATGAGTCTTATCCAACGAGAATTTAGACAAGCATAGACCACACTCTATTCACAAAACGTCCCAAAGACTTTGAGCGCTATCATTGAAAGTTGGCATCCATGAAGAAACTCATCCTCTCTCTCATCTTCATTCTCTCACTGAGCTCCGCTGCGATGGCGGAGGATTTAAAGACACTCAAAGAGAAGAGATTAAAAATCGCCGAAAAAGGTCTCAAAGTGGCGAACGATGAATTGAAGATGGGAACAGGTTCCTACCGGCGCATCGCCATTTGGAGCAAGAGACATCTAGACGCTCGCTTTGCGCTGGCCAAAGACAACAAGGCTCGTTTGAAATGCTTGAATAACTACATTGCGATCTTAAAGGGGATAGAAGAAGAGGCGATGGGGCTGGTTGACGCAGGCGCGTTGACGGGCGGTGATGTTTTTGAGATTCAGTTCCACTTAGTCGAGGCGAAGATTGCTCTAGCAAAGTTCAAAAAGACTATGAAGAAGTCGACGAAGAAGTAATACGACAATTCAAAGCGGAAATGGCAATGTGCTTTCACTGCTAAGGCGCTTATATGTCCCGCTTTGCCAATTCTCTAAGTCATTGCAATACCAGCGGGAGAAGCGCCGATCTGATGGCCCTCCCGCCAAATTCGACTCAAGGCCCTCATTAGCCATATCAATGACCGTTCGGAATGACGGCAAGAACGTGGTTTCTCGCCCGCCGCTTCGATAGAGCTGCCCCTGATGAATCGTCGCACGGCTTCCGATTGCCACAATAGGGCCGCGATTGAAGCCGAAGATCCCGGGGACCTTATCCCCCAATAGAATGTGTTTCAGAGTAAAAGTCTGGCAGTCTTTGAGGACCCGAATAGGCCCGGTCAGCGCCTTGTTAATCGCTTTCTGATAAAGAGCCTTAGGATCGCTATCGCCAAACCACGGAGAGCTCTCAGCGAGCAATATTCGGTCGAAGTTCGCGTAGAAGTCAATGAAGGTCCCGGTTTCTTCCGCGAGGTGATCCACGATGGCTTCACCAAATCCGTTCTTACCAAAGACAACCTGATAGAGCGCTTTGTAGACGTCCTCGAAGAGCATGGCGCCTTTAGATTCTCGGTCGTAGCAGCCGTCCCAGTCTCTCAATAGGCGACCGTGATCGCTGTCGGGGAGCAGCGGCTTGATCTTCTCCATAAATAACCGCGCTTGAACAGATTGCACATCGTAGTGCATCTCCTTGAAATCCTTACTTTCTAGCTCGGTGGCGTCTTTGAGGATCTCGGAGATTCGATCGGAGCGATAAGACCCCATCGGCATGTTAATGGGCTTGAATTGTCCGTATTCATTGAGGTCGTTGTTTGCAGTTGTAAAGAATCCGCACTCGGGGTTCTTCTTGGACGGGAGGTCCTTTGGATCGTGAAAGCCGTCCCAATCATTTTCTTTGTCCCAGGCGGCGAGAGGAATGAAACCGCTAATCGACTCTCTTCGCTTGGGGACAATCCCTGACATTTGAAAGGCAATATCCCCAGCCTGGTCCGCCATGACAAAGCTCCAGCCAGTCTCAACTTGCCGGGCCGCCGCCATACCATCGTCAACTGTCTTCGCCTCCCAAAAATTCAACAAGGCCGAGAGGGTGACTCCCCCTTTATCAGCCGCCGCCCAACGGGTCGCCAGGTAATGATTCTCCTCGAAAGGATCGCCGTCGAGCACCCCGTGTTCATTCTCGTAAAAGGTCACCTCAACGGGGCTGGCTTTCTTCCGCGCTATGGTTTCTTTGCGGACTTCAAACGGACGCCAGTCATCTTCGCCACGGAAATACTTGCCGTCTTTGCAATGTTCTATCCAAGAGTCGACGGAGTCAATAAAGGCGTATGTGACGCCCCAGGCGAGGTCGTTGTTTCGTCCCGAGAGAACTCCTGGAACTCCAGGCATGGTACCTCCCAAAACAGTTTGGTCGGCGCTGCTGAGGACCATCTCGCACCAGACATTGGGCAAGCGATTTGTTTCCAAATGAGGGTCATTGGCTAACATGGCCTTTTTTGACTTGGTCTTATGTCCCGCCACGACCCAATTATTCGACGCCATCATGCGTGATACAGGAGAACTCCATTTTAGATTCTCAGGGACGAGGCGCTCTCCCAGTTTGACCTTCTTAATTAGGTCGAGATCCATTCCTTCTAGCAAGCCGGGAAATAAGTCTTCAAGCTTGTCCTGGGAGATTCCTGCCTGGGCAATCTCAATGAAGAGACGCTCCATTTCAGCTTGGGATTGAACAAGGGTCAGATAGGCAATCATTCGAGAGAGCATGATGCAATCGTGAACGGTCCATGCTTCGTGTCTATATCCGAGCAGTTTTAATTCCCAGGGAATGGACTTGTTTAACGCGGCGTTGACACCGTCGCAATACTGATCGAGGAAAGGCCGAACCTTTGGGTCTAACTCCGCGAGGGCTGTCTCGGTGTTCTTAGACCAGTTCATGCGTCGAAAAAATCGGTCGACCGCGACGCCGTCATCGCTCGGGTCAAGAAACTCTGCGAGGCGTCCAGTGCCTAAGATTCGCATCAATATCAGCTGAAGGGCACGATCGTGGCCATGGACGTAACCTTGGCCCCAATACACGTCTTGGCGCTGGCTTGCTTGAACATGAGGAACGCCGTTCTCATCGCGTTGAATATTGATTCCGGATTTCATAGCGGCGCTTCTTCCTCAGTTATTAGATTTCAAATGAACATACTCGGGACTTCTATAAAAGTCTATAAGACTGCCTTGAAAAGGTGTATCCTCAACGCTTTTCCGTAGGAATGAAGGCTCATTATCGCGATGGATGTCAACGAACGCCAGGCGCGCAATTTGTTGAACAAAGGGCTGCTCTCGAACGCGCAGGTTGAGAGGCTCTATTCCCAACTACGCAACCCTGCGGGCCATGACTTCCTTGGGCTTGTTGCGGCTGAGAAGATTTTACCCCAGGAGCTCATCGACACAGTTCAAAGGCAGGTTGACTTAGAGCTGAGAACCCAGGTTGCTCAGGATCTACAAGGCCTGCTCAGCCGCGATCGCTGGTTCAAACCCCACGCTGATTTTCTTTGGGAGCAAAGGGAAAAGCTAGGCGAGGGAGGAATGGGCGCTGTCTATCGGGTTCGGGACCAATGCCTTGGTCGATTTGGAGCCTTGAAGCGCGTGACGAAGGACAGTGAAGAGGCGCTGAAGCGCTTCCTTCGAGAAGTGACGATTACAGCGCGCCTTGATCACCCCTCGATTCCCCCAGTCTTTGAAGCAGGAATTATGGGGTCTGGGCAGCACTACATGGTCATGAAGGTCATTGAAGGAGAGACGCTGAAAGACAAGATTGAGGCCTGTCACAGTGAGGATGATCTGACCCCGCGAAGCCTCAGGGAATTGATACAGTTCTTTGTGAAGGTCTGCGAGGGTGTTGGTTATGCGCATTCTCAAGGAGTCCTTCACCGAGATTTGAAGCCTGAGAACATTATGATTGGGCGCTTTGGTGAGGTTCTTGTTTTGGATTGGGGCTTGGCCAAAGACCTCAGCGATCGCGATACGCCGTCGGACAAGTTCATTGGCCGGACATTGAGCGATCACGAGCAGAAGGAGGCGGGGCTGACTTATGACGGGGCTTTTGTGGGAACTCTCGGATACATGGCCCCGGAGCAGTTGGCAGGGCGCGACAATAAGCAGAGTGACGTCTATTCCCTCGGGCTTATCCTGACAGAACTTCTGACAAATCGCCCCGCGATCGCCGGGAAGAGCACCATTGAAAAATTGAGCGCGACCGCTTCGGGGACTGTTTCAAGCCCCCTCGATCTAAATCAAAGTGCTCCTAAGGAGCTGGATTCGCTGGTTCGGAAGGCGCTTCAATTCAAGGTGAAGGACCGCTTGGCGAGCGTTGAATGCTTGGCCCGGGAGTTGAACAATTATCTGGCGGGGGAAGAGCTCTCGGTTCATCATTACTCAGTCAAGGATCGTTTTTATCGTTGGTCTGCGAAGCATCCTGGCTTTTTGTTGAGCGCTGCGTTCTTAGTTTTGTTGATAAGCTCAACCTTGTTCTTCGCGAGGGCTTTTCAGCAATCGGAGCAGGTTAAGAATGATGCTTTGGAATTGGCGGATGATGCTAAAGCCAGTGAAGAGAGGGTGAAGAAGGCTGTTCTGAGCTTCAGGCAACTAGAGTTAGATGCCCAACGGGGACTTCCAAGAGCGCAGCTCTCGGCGAAGATCGACGAGGCGCTTGCGAAAGGGGGGGCGAGCTACGAGTTAATGCTTGCTGCTGCGAAAGTCTGTCGCCTAGGAAATTTGAAGGACAAAGAGCGCCAGTTGCTAACCCTTGCTAGCAACGAATTTCCCCCGGCTTATAGCGCTCTCTTCCTACTTCATGAAATGGAATTAAAAGAGAGCTATCATTCGATATTTTATTTGACGCCTTCGTTGAATCTTTTAGCACAACGTGCCAAAGAGCGAAAAGAAGTCAATGAATTCAGCTTAATGATCGATGCCTTCGCGCTCTTTAAAAAGCGGCAATTGAACGAGGCGCTCGCAATCCTGAAAGATTTGGAGAAATACTCGACCTCCTTCTCCTTTGGTTACTGTGCCAGAGGAGTCATGAAGGCACAACTTGGTGATATTGATGGGGCTGTTGTCGATTTTAACAGAGCGATCGACTGTGATGAAAAAAACGCCGATGCCTATGACAATAGAGGCCGGACTAAACTAGCTCAAGGCTTTAATAAAGAAGCCATTGTCGACTTTGATTCATCGTTGAAAATTTACCAATTCAATCCCAAGGTATATTACAACCGGGGTCGTGCGAAGAGGCGCCTGGACGATTTCGAGGGCGCGATTGAGGATTTTAGTCGCGCCATTCAATATGATACTGATTATGCGCTCGCCTACTCGACTCGTGGCCTTGTGAAAGCGCGCCTCGGACGTAAAAATGAGGCGCTTGAAGATTACAATAAGGCCCTGAGTTACGACCCTCGGCATGCTCCTGGGTACTTTCATAGGGCCGTCTTAAGCCTAAAAGCCGGGCAGCTCAAAAGCGCGGAGAAAGACTTCTTGAAGGGGCTTCAATTTGACCCCGACGACTCCAGGACTCATTACAACCTCGGTATCATTCATCACCAGCTAAAACGAGGTTCAGAGGCCTTCAACGACTACACAAAGGCGCTAGAGTTAAATCCTAAAATGGCGAGCGCTCACTATGGATTAGGGGCCCTTTGGGAAGATCGAAAAGACTTAAAGAAAGCCTTTGAACACTACTCTAAAGCGCTGGCTATCAATCCGAGAATGCCTCACGCCCTCTACAAAACGGGTTACATTCATGGCGTCAGTGGGCGGAACGAAGAAGCCCTTCGTGATTTCTCCAAGACCATAGAATACGATCCAAATTTTCCAGAGGCCATTAAAAGTAGAGGAGTGATATTGGCGAAGCTAAAGCGGTTTCGGGAGGCGGCTCTGGACTTCGAGTCTCATTTAGCAAAATCTCCCACGGATAAGAGCGCCAAAAAACTCCGAGGCTTTATCCTTAAGCATCTTGGCCGCCCCTCGAAGCATTGAATTTCCTCAGGAATGAAAAGGGGGCGTGTTGTCTTTGTTTGAATTGAGTTAGACTATATTCTTATGAGCCAAGATCAGGAATCGTTACCCCCAGCCGAAAAGCTTGGAGCGCGTTTGAACGCCTCCGCGCCTCTTCATTCAAAGACGGAGCTGTCCAAGCCGGCGTCGAGTGATCCTCTTGCTGAGCACAATTCTGAGCGCCTGACAACAACTCAGGTCTCCGAATCAAGCGCGACGATTCTTGAGAATCAGCGGGAGCCGGCTATAAAAGAGGAGATCAATGCTGCGCCCATTCCATTCGATCAATTGGGGGCCTACGAGGTCCTCGGGGAATTGGGTCGGGGTGGCATGGGGGTTGTCTATAAGGCCCGACATAAAGACTTGGATCGCTTCGTCGCCCTTAAAATTTTGACGATCTCGGGGGGCGCCACGAAAGACGCTATGGAGCGCTTTCTAACTGAAGGGAAAATCGCCGCCAAGCTTGACGATCACGATCACATTGCCCGGGTCCTGGATTGCGGTCGCATTGACGGATACTCATACCTGGCCATGGAGTTCGTCCAGGGCACGACCTTTGCCGAACTTATCAAGACAGAAAAGATCTCCATTGAGCAAGGCCTGGAGGTCGTCGTTGCTGTCGCGAGCGCGCTGACTTATGCCCATAGCAAGGGAGTTATACACAGGGATCTCAAACCAGAGAACGTGCTCATTGACGAATGCGGTAAAGCGTTTTTGACTGACTTTGGCGTGGCGAAGATCCTCCACGACTCTCGTGCCACTGTGACTGGTGCGATCATGGGGACGCTTCACTTTATGGCCCCGGAGCAAGCCGAGGACGCCTCTCGAATTGACGCACGCTGCGATGTCTATGGGCTGGGGGCCATGCTCTACAATCTATTGACAGGACGTCCACCCCATGTCGGTCAAAGCGCTGCCAGTGTCCTCGCCAGTCTCCTGACCAAAGAAGCTCCCAATCCTCGATCCTTGAATGAAAACGTGACTCCAGAACTAGAGCAGCTTTGCCTGAAAGCCCTGCAACGCAACCCCGACCATCGTTATCAATCGATGGCTGAAATGAAAACCGCGTTGGATTTTTGCCACGGTGTTAAAGTCGACAGCGTTTCAACAAAGGCCATTGCAATTGTTCCAATCAAGCCTAAAGAGTCTACTTCAACTGAGGCAAGCCCCGGTTCAGAAGACCCGGACCCAGAACTGAAGTCAAAAGCCGCCGCTTTTGTGTCGGGACTCGTTGTTCTCATCGGCGCCCTGTTGTTCATTATCTTCGGAACCAACAACGATTTGCCCAAACAAGAAGATCCAAAGCCTGCTCCAAACAAGACAGCAGTCTCTCCTAATCCTCAAAGCACTGAAGACAATCCAGTTATTGAGGAGACGCCACCGCTTAAGGGGCGAGCATTGCAGTTACTCGAAGATTTAAGGTTTTGGGATCGGGCTCCTTCAAAACAACAGGATGCAGCGATAGTCCTTGTCGCAAAACAGTTAGGGGACGCCTTTGAGTTTGTGAAAACGATGACCTTCACGACGACACGCACGGTGAAGGGGAAAGCTGTGCTCTCCAAGCATCGCCTCGCAATCTTTCGTCATAAGAAGCTCGGGATGGATTTTCATTTGATCCCCGGCGGTCAATGTTACATCGGAACAAAAAACGGTAAGACGGAATTGAAATACTGTCAGAAATTCGATGACGAAAATTGGGGACGAGGTGACATTGCGACAGAGTTGCCGCGGGTTCTCGTCACTTTTTTGCCGCTTCTTGTGGCTCGTACTGAAACAAGCCAGAGGGCTTGGGATATATATGGTGGAAAGGATGACCGCGCCTTTAAAGAAGCCAGTTATCCCATTGAAAGCATCGAATGGACGGACATTGGCAAGTGGCTCAAAAAAGTAGGGGATGGCCTTCGCCTGCCTAGTGAGTTCGAGTGGGAATATGCCTGTAGGGCGGGGGCACAAACTCGATATTATTGGGGCGATGAAATGGATGGGAGTCAATGTCACCATGCCCACAATAGCGAGGGGCGCCCGCTCGCTGTGACCGACACGCGAAAGGGACAGAATGCCTTTGGTTTGATTCATATGACTGGGAATGTTCGCGAGTGGTGTCAG
>JARGOJ010000006.1:13090-17842 GCA_029210225.1 Planctomycetota bacterium | reverse complement strand
CGTGAAAGCTATCACGTGGGGCCTTTCACCCCTGAGCCCTACTTGGAAGAAGACGAGTACCGCACTCAAAAAGGTGGCGGCTACGAAGACAATCTCCCAGAGTGTCGAGCTGCAGCGCGGAACGGAGAGCTCGACTATGGGGTCTTTCCGGATGTCGGCTTTCGATTGTTCCGCTCAATCAAGACTCGCTGACGTCGCGCTATTCCATGACCATGAGAGCGTCGACCATTGGGCCTAGCTCTAACGCCAGAAGATGAACGAGCAGGGCTGTGACGGCCCCCGTAAACACGTCCATAGTCCAGTGCGCCCGTAAGATCAATACGATCGAGACTTCATAGATGATTAAGAAGAGACTCAGGGCAATCCAGACCGGGTGGCCGAGCATCCATAGCTGCGCTGCGCCATAGACAGTGAGCGCGGTGTGAGCTGAAAAGAAGAGGTCGTTGCCGACATCGTAGGTCACTAAGAGAGAGGGGAATCCTGGGTCGCGCCATATCATGCCTTCAGGTGGAGGAAGGGCCGTTAAATACTGACATATCTGACGGAGACCAAAGAGAATGAACATTCCAACAAGGGGTGTGACGCTTGGTCCAAAAATGCCTGAACCCAAGAGGAATAGAGCCAAGCCGTCGATACCGAGAGAACTAGATATCAACAGACCATTGGCGAGCCTTGGGTGCTCCCCAAGGTGCTTGTTCCAGCCAGCTGTCCAATCAAGGATCTTGTCGCCAATTCCCTCTGTGTCAAAGCTCTTCTGACCAATCAGTTTCTGCGTCAGAAACCAAAAGACGAGCATAATAACGACGCCGACAAATTTGATTGCAATCATGATTGAGGCTCGGTCTTTGAATCGGTGGCCTCAGGTGTTGATTCACCTGTCTCTAACTTCGCCGGGATCTCCTGAGCTGCTGTGTTTACCAGATTGTCAGCGTTGTTCGAGTCTTCAGCTTTCGGCTTGTTTTCTTCTTTAGATTCAGCGACTTCTAAGCTCTCATTCTCGGCTTTCAATTCTGCTTTGTCTGGTTGATCTTTCTTCTTTTTAGAGCGTGTGAATCGGGTCGCGGGTATTCCGCCCCATGTCTCGCCAGCGGGGATCTTTGTGTTGGGCATAACAAAGGAGCCTGCGAGGATTTTCGCTTTGGGGCCGATCTCTACGCCTCCCATGATAATGGCTCTCAATCCGATGGTGGCTCCGTCGTGGACGACAATCGGTGAGAGCACCATGTGCCCGCCGTGAGCGTAGTGAGCTAGCAGGCAGGCGGTTCCTCCAACGGTCACTCGGTTTCCGAATTCAATAAGTGAGGGGTCCGAGATCGCCGTCGTATTAATGATGACATCGCGCCCAATCTTCATTCCCATCATGCGGAAATACAGCTGACTCATCGGGGTGGGTGTAATGAACTCAAGGAATGAATAGCGCACTATGAGCGTGAGGCAAGAATGAACATACCAGGGGATAAAACTCACCGAAACCTGGCTCCCTCGCAAGGGCTTGAGGCGAGCGCCCAAAATAGTGTTGAGGAAAGGAGCCACGAACAAGATCGAGATTCCGTAGATAAAGAAACACAGCATCACTGTGAAGCCCATACCCACATAGTAAAGCCATGGGGCACATTCCTTAAGGAGAGATTGCAGGGTCTCAAAGCAAAAGACCGCAGGTATCATCGCGGCCCCAGATGTGAAAATGGCAATGCATAAGACAGGTCCGAGGAGCACCCATTGAAGAATGATTTTGTAATATTTGCCGGCCATAACTCTCGTTTCAATGTCCCGGAGATGCTTGTCTGAACTTGTTCTTCATCCCGAGAAAAGGTTGCTCCCCGGGACGGGCAGGATCATATCATTGATCGGAGCGAAAAACAGACGCGCCCCCGGGAAATAATTTTCTGCGACCGCTTCGCTTCTCGCTGAAATAGTCCGGAGAATTGAGCTATAAAAGGTCAAACTTGTTAAAGTTCTTCTTGCTCATCCTTCAAAATGGAAGACTGTTATGGCGGCCATAGAATTGATTCAAGTTGGGGGCCCCGGCGAGGGCCACAACAAACGATTTGAAGATCCGAATATCTACATTGCGGGTTACTCAGATCGCTGCGCGGTGAAGATTAGCTCGGAGGACCCCGAAGTCTCTAGCGAGCACTTCATGATTGAAGTCAACCCCCCGCGTGCCTGGATTCGCGACCTCGGCAGCCATAGCGGTACCTATATCAACGACGAACGCCTCGCCAGCAACGAGCAGCAGAGAATTACCCGAGAGCTTAAGTCTGGCGAGACCATCCGCGCCGGAAAGACGCTCTTTCAATTCAATATTGCCGACGATGGATTGTCGGCCTCCGATGTTTATGTCGTTTTTAAATCGACTAAGAATGACGCGAGCACTCAAGGGCCAAGCGAATTTGTTGCTCCCTACCAGATTCCAGGCTTTGAACTATTGAGTCAGAGCATCTCCGGAACTATGGGCTCAGTCTTTCAAGCTCGTCATGAAGCGACGAAGAAACTCGTCACCCTCAAGACCATCACCCCCGTGGTTGCGATTTCGACCTATCGAATGAACCAAATCCGTCGCGAGCTTGAGTTTATCGGCGAGTTTGACCACCCCAACATCGTCTCCTTTGTCGCGAGTGGTGAGTTCTCCCACGGATTCTTCATCGCCACCGAGTTCAGCGAGGGGGGAAATCTGAAGACGATGGTCAAAGAGCTTAGTCGGCCGTTCTCGACGGAAGAAGCGATTCCACTTGTCCTGGAAGCCCTGAAGGGATTGGAATACATCCACTCGAAAGGGATCGCTCACGGCGATTTGAAACCATCGAATCTCTTCCTCAGTCAAGATCGCCGCTCAGTTCGAATCGGTGATATTCGCCTTGTGAAATGCTACGTGAACTCGGGCTTGTCACGCCTAACCATGACAGAGGAGAGTGGAGGATCACTTCACTTTATGCCGGTGGATCAGTTTGTGAACTATAAATACAGTAAGCCGATCGCTGATATCTGGAGCATGGGAGCCACGCTTTATCGCTTGTTGACTGGGAAGTATCCGTTCAATTTTCGGGACGAAGTCGATGATGCGCGGGTGATGCTCTCCGAGCATGTCTTGCCTTTGAACAACCGGGGACGCCAATTCCCTCCAGGTCTCGCGAATATTGTCGATAAAGCCGTCGCACGGGATCCTATCGAGCGCTATCAGAGCGCTAAGGCGTTTCGCCAAGCGCTTGAGGCCTATCTCGGCCACTAACGCTTTAGGACATATAAACACGGGGCGAGCCGCGGCTAACGTCGATAGATCACGACGCAGTTGTTGTTTGGGACGTCGAGAACCTGCTCAAACTTAAGGCCAGCTTCTTCGGCTTTTTCGATGACGGTTTCTAGTTGCCGCAGGCCCCAGCTCGGGTCTTTGGCCCGGAGTCGCCTGTCAAATTCCAAATTGCTCGGAACGGTCTCTCGGTCGCTTCGGAGATAGGGGCCGTACATAAAGAGAGGAGCGCCTGGAGTCAGGGTTCTGGCGCTTCCTTTCAAGAGCCCCAGACACGCTTCCCAAGGAGCGGCGTGAATCATATTGATGTTGACCATGGCCTCGGCGCTCTGTAAGGGCCAATTCTCCGAGCAAGTGTCTAGTTTTAAGGGGGCAAGGAGGTTGGGGGCGCCGGATTCTTCTCGGTAAAGGCGAAGGCTGACGATCTTATCAGGGTTCAACTCTGTGGGCTGCCAAGTCAGATTCGGGAAATGCGGCGCGAAGTGGCTGCAGTGCACGCCGCAACCGCTTGAAATCTCTAGGACAGTTCCTTCTTGGGGGAGGAAATTTTTGAGCTCTACGAGGATTTCATCGCGGTTTCTTTGGGCTGAGGCGTTATGCATTTTCATGGGGAGCCTCGTTAGGACTGTGAGCTTTGAAGAGCCGGGACGATGTCGCCGGGGAAGTCACTCATGATTCCATCCGCCCCCAGCTTAATGAGTTCGCGGGCCCGGTTGACGTCGTTGACAACCCAGAAGTCGACGGGTAATCCCATCTTATGACACTTATTAATGAACCAGGAGGCTGACAATTTAAAGGGTCCCACCGGCTCCTGAGGGATTTGCACCCGATCACCCTGACGAACGAGCTTCAACAAGATTCTCGGCACGAAATAGAGCGAGACGATCTGCCGCAATCCAAAGCCGATAGGACCGTTGTAGCCGAGCTTTCGGATGACGTTGACCCGCGCCGACGAAAAGCTCGTAAGCAAGACTCTATCCTCGGCTTGGTTGTCCCGGACAACTTCGATCAAGCGTTTGATATCGCTGGCTGTGGCTTCTTTAATGTCCACGTTGATCGGGGCCTCTTTATACCGGTTGATGAGCTCTTCCATTGTCGGAAACGTCACGCCCTGACCTGCAAAGGGGCGTTCTCCGTTCTTATCAACAAAGCCCCAGCCGGCGTCCCACTTGCGAATCTCGGAGTAGGGAGTGTTCTTAACCGCAGCCTTTTCGTTGCACATTCGGAGGCCATCTTCATCATGGCAGACCATGATTCTTTGGTCTTTCGTGAAGCGGATATCTGTTTCAATGGCTTGGACGCCGGCTTTGAAGGCCGCATCGAAGGCGAGCAAGGTGTTCTCTGGAAAAACCCCAGAGGCGCCGCGATGCCCGTAGAAGAGGGTGCTCATCAGGTCTCCAGCAGTTTGAATGAGACCGCGGCGATAAAGCCTGATAGCGTCCCGAGTCCAGTAATTGTTGGACCGCCAAGATGAACCGCCTCAGGCAACATGGTCGAAGCGATCA
>JARGOJ010000006.1:0-13080 GCA_029210225.1 Planctomycetota bacterium | reverse complement strand
CATCGTCAACATAGCGCCGGCCGCTAAACCTTCAATGCCGAGCAGTAGATGTCCGGTTGTGTGATCGCCGAGCCAGTAACCAATCCCTGATCCAACAGAGGTTGTGATCATCACTCCAAGCCACATTAGGAAAATGCGCTTTTTGCTCCAGCCCTGTTTTTTCATACCCACAGAGCTAGACATTGATTCGGGGAAGTTCGACAGGAAGAGGCCTGCGATCAGGGTGTAGGGCAGAACGTCAAAGAATCCAACGTTCAAATTGCCGAGTTGTTTTTGGTGGGCGAGGGTCGCCAACAGGCTCGCGCCGATCACGAAGCTCTCGGGGATACCGTCAAGCAAGAGACCGAGCCAGATGGCAAGGGGAGCTCCAGAGTGTTGATCGTGGGCATCGCGGAGTTCTTGGGCCGTGGGCATGCTGCTATCACTCACGAGGGCGTCCGAGGCGCGGCTGGCCCAGTTGGCTTCTTCATCTCCTTTGGCCTTCGTGTGATCCGCGAGCTCTTTCAAGCGATGGCTAGCGATGTGAGAGGCTGAGGCTTCTAGTTCGGGAGAGCGCTTTCGCAGTTCATCGAAGTCCGATTTCATGAGCATCAGCGCTTTCCCAGCGCTTTTCGCCGTCACCGTCGCGGTGCGCTTCGCCCCCGTGAGCAAGGAAATTTCGCCGACGATGGAACCGGCTTCAAGCTCCTTTATCTCCGCTCCTCCCTTGACCACAGCCAGTTTGCCAGACTCAATAAAGTAAAGGCGGTCACCGTTTTGGCCTTCTGTGAAGAGGGTCTCTCCTTTTAAGAAGGTGGAGGGGCGGACCACGTCGACGAGATAGTTCACTTCCTCGACGTTCACATGACGGAGCATGGCAACGCGACTGAGTTTTCCAAGGATCTCTTTGTTTCGGCGGCTGCGGGCCTTGCTCATAAAGGCGATGGTCGTCGCGGTTTTGCGGAGAAAACCACCCTTTTCGTTGATGAGCTGGTCGAGGGTGACGAAGAGGATTCCGCCGGCCAACGCTCCGACAAGCATCGCTATCAGATCCGTCGGCCCACCACCATGAGCTCCGCCTCCACCATGGCCTCCTCCAGCCGTGATAGAAAGCGCTGTGGGGGCAATCAACTCGACGGTCAAGGCGGCCAGCAAGGCCCCGGCGCCGAAGGCTGTAAGGATGGAGATGATCCGAGAGTTTGGGCTCCAAGCGAGTCCAAGCATCGATCCCAACACCAATGAAACAGCGCTTAATGCGCCGAATCCCATTGCCCAATATAGGTGCAACCAAGTAAATCCGTCCATGGATGGACCCTATCTGCTATCAATTCTATGAACTATGGCGAGACATTCGACCCATTGAGATGTCTAAGCGACCAAAGGATCATTGAGGATGGGATTCGACCAAAGTCAATCAGATTTACGAGTCGGCCCATATCATATAAGAGCTTTGTCTCAGGCTCCCAATTTCAATGCCTTTAAGCAGGACGAATCTCTCGCTGTCACTCCATAGAAGAGCAAACTCTGAGTGGGAATCAACTATTCAGTGATTGAATCTTTCCTAAGTTGATCAATTCTTTGCAAGAGAGGTTGCGGGCTTCTATTGGCCAAATATTTTGAAGAAGCTATTAAAAACGCTTGTCTTACCCTTCTTTGCTGGATCAGGGAGAGGAGTCTGGAAAGTCTCTAGGGTTTTTTTCCGAATTCCACCGTCTCTAATTTTGTTTAGGATCTCGGCGCAACTTGATGGGCGGTCGGCTTTTTCTTTGGCCAACAGCGACGCCATCAGCTGCTCGATTTCGGCGCACCAATTTCCTTCTCTATGTCCTTGGAAAAGAGTCATTGGTATGCCGACAAGATGCTCTCGGAGATAGTCGTAGGGGGTCTCGGCGAAGAGGGGCATTCGGCCTGTGAGCATGCGATAAAAAATGCAGCCGAGAGAATAGATATCTGTTCGATGATCGATGGGATCTCCAGAGATCGTCTCGGGTGCTATGTAGGCGGGAGAACCTGAAACAATCCCTGCCTTTGTTTGAAAAGCTCGGTCGGCGGCAGCTTTGTCCTCGTCCATGATTCGTGCGATGCCGAAGTCCATGACGGTGATGGCTTGTTCTTTTCCGGCTTGAACGAAGATGTTTTCGGGCTTTAGATCTCGATGGATGATCTTCTTCTGGTGCACGTGCTCTAAGCCTTCTAAGAGCTGCTCAAAGATATGAAAGGCCATCTTTGGGCTCAAGCGACCTTCTTTTTCAAGGATCTTCTCCAGGGGTTTCCCAGCACAAAGGGAAATGCCCATATAAACCAAGCCCTCCTCCGTTTCCCCACTACCGATGAGTCGAATCACGCCGGGGTGGTCTACGAGACCGGTGATCGTGGCTTCTCGGAAGAAGCGACTCAGATTCTCAGCGTCGGCTTTCTCTTGAAGGATGACTTTGACCGCGGCGAGGGTGCCGTTATCGACATTTCGTCCCATGTAAACCGCGCCCATACCTCCTTGGCCAAGGCACTCAACCACATCGTAGGGGCCTATCTCTTCCAATTCACCGAAGTCGAGTTCGTCGCTCTCTTCATCTTCTCTCTCAGAACTGGAATAGAGTAATTCTTGCTTCGGGAGCTTATAGCGCGCCGTTTCCATTTGTCGGCTTGCGTGCGCATCAATTTCAACGTCTTCAAAAACGTCGCTTTTTAACTGTCGATCCAAAGCGGATTCAAGTGAGTCTTCGAGTTCGGTGACGAACGCTTTGAGAGCGTCATCAGTGATTGGAGCGTTTGCGATGTTGGAGGCGCTAGGGATCTTCTCCTGCATCAGCGCTTGAGCCTTCATGCGAGCCTGCCAGGCGTCTTTAGCGGCTTGAGCTTCTTCAGCGGCAATGGCGCGCTGCTCTCGCAATTCACGAATCTTGTTCGCTATCTTCTCGGAGACTTCAGGTTTATGGAACAAGACGGACGCTTTAAAAACTGAAGTGTTGATCAGAGGTTGATTGACGAGGGGGCGGGAGACACCCTGAAACTTCTCTTTCCGGTAGCGGGCCAAGACGGCGAAGTCTTCTTTGTTCAAACGTCTGCGAACTTGAAGCTCTAGTTCCCCAGCTTGCTCTGGGTTGAGGTAACCCAGTTCGATCAAGAGGGTTCCAATGCGGCTGTGATAAGGACTCGCTTCGAGGTTGGCGAGGAGGTCGTAGACCTGATCTTGGTTGAGGATCTGGTGCTTCTTGAGGGTCTTGAGACACATCGTTTGATAACGAGCCTGGTCGAAGTGGGCCAGATACCGTCTCAATTTTGAAACAAGAGTTGGGGGGAGGAGCTTGGCTTCGCTGAGGCGAGAGACCAAATCGTAGCTGGAGTCAGGTGCAGCATCCGCCTCGAACATGAGCTCTCTGAGCTTGGCGGGGGGGATGGGGATGAGCTGGCCGATCAATTTAGCAGCCATAACATCGGCGGGAACGAGCATATCCTTACCTTTGGGGAAGGTACTTATCGAGTGCATCCAATATACGCTTCTCCAGGACGATTGGACACATCGCTTATGCAGCTTTTCCTCCCCAAAGGCCTCCTTTCGACCTAGGCCACGGTCGATCCATGCCTAAGAAATCTCTCTGCTGAAAGAAAAACGAAAAAGCGCTGTGAAAGCTCTGTTGGGCTTCACAGCGCTGCTTTATTTATCACCAGATTTTGGTCTAGCAAGCCTTTGCGAGTTTGCGGACAGTGACTCTAGGTCCTTTGTGACCAAGTTTTTTGAGGGTCCGATTCATGAGGCCTCGTGTCACAGCGATGCGGCGCGTTTCTTTGCGGAAGAAGCCGTCAGCTTGGTCAGTCCAGTTGAAATTGTCTCGAATGTACTTAATCGTGTCCTTCTCAACTTGAGTGTAAGAGCTGCCGTCGTGAGCCTTCTTAAAGAGCACCTTTGCGTCGTCGAGGGAAATACGTCCATCCCCTTTGCCGGAGACACAGCTCTTTGCCATGTCGATCAAAGAACGCTTGAACTTCTTGCCTTGAATTTGTTGGTAGTAAGACTTAGCCATGATCATGAACCCCTTTTTTTGAAACCCTAAAATTAACCAAACAACACTGCGTATGACGCTCTTTCTTAGCGAGGGGTCTGAAGAGCCTAAAAAAAGTTTGAGGAGTTTTGTAAGTCTATTGTTTTTATAGCTTTGTGGTCTCAGGTTTTGAGATGGGGCGTGAGGACCCCCGATCTTCAACATCTAAACATTCAGGGAGATTCTCAGTTTTTTTGACTTCGAGTCCGAACTTTCTTGGACTCGCCCTGTATCTAAGGGCGTTCTTTGAACTTTGGAAGCAGGGACCATTGTGAAAATCGCCTTTATTGGAGACATTCATGGATATGCGCCGGCCTTGCGCGAAGCTTTAGCGATTTGTGAAGAAGAAGGAGTGAATAGAGTTGTCGGTCTGGGTGACTACATTGATGGCTATGACGGAAACGAAGAATGCGTGGCTCTGGTCCGAGGGAGTTTTGTGAAAGCCGTTTGGGGGAATCACGACGAAAATCATGGGGGAGAATTGAGCCCAGAGGCTGCAGATTGGCTAAAACATTTACCAGGGACGCTTCAGTATGATGATTGGCTCGTCACTCATAGTTCCCCGAGAGAGAAGCGGCAAGGAGAATTCATTCGGTCTCCCATAGAAGCCTGGAGTTGTTTTGACGATTGCGGGTTTCAGCGTTGCGTGGTGGGACATGCCCACCGCCCTATGCTTTATCGTTTTGCCAAAGGCCGGGTTGCCGACTGTGATGCTCTGGACGCGACGGGAGACGGTCAAATTCTTGACCGAGACTCTCGCTATCTCTTCGTGAATCCGTCCCTGGCCTACAATCGCAGGGGAAATCCCAGCCCGGGTTTCTCCATCTTTGATAACGAGACTCAACGGCTGAGGATCATCTATCTCAATCGCGCCCCTATCATTGATTCCTACTAACGATTTAATACTGAAAATCAAGCTGCGGCCATAAACCTCATGCGCTTCTCAACTCAGCCTAAGCTCCCAAAAAACGAGTCTCAAGAGCGGTCTCGACGACCTCGCTGCCTTCAAGGCCAACTTCATAGGCCTTTGCATTGACTTGAGAAGAAACAATGTCTGTCAATTGTCCGTCAATAAAGTGCAGCCCAGCGCTGTCGTCGACGGCATAGCCGGGCAAACAATCCCCCTGCATCAGCTCGTGATACCGTGGGCGGCGCTTTGCTTCTCCGTCGTAGTGAGGACAGTGACTTCCTGGTAAGAACCCCAAACAGTCCATCAAGGTCAAATCTAAGCCGTAAGAATCTGTCACTCCTTGCTCGAACCAACAGATCGAGCCTGCGGATAAACCCGCCAGGACTGTCCCAGACTTTAAGGCTTCTTTGACAGCCAAATCGAAGCCGTGAAGCTTCCAAATCGCAAGCATATTGGCGGTGTTTCCGCCCCCAACATAGATGATGTCCTGGGAGCAGGCGAAGTCGACGAGCTCGGGAATTCGACGGCGGAACAAGGACAAGTCTGTGGCCTGACAGTTCGCAGCCCCGAAACGTCGGTAGAACTTAATGAGGTAATTCTCCGATTCGCCACTCGCTGTTGGGACGAAGCAAATCTTTGGCCTATCTTTCTGGCTCGCAGCTAATATGTAGTCATCTAATAGCGGCGACTCTTCCATTGAAAAGCCCCCACCACCTAAGGCAATAATTTGTTCCATAGTCTCGTGCATCCTAAGAGTGGAAAGTGTCAGCGATTATTGAAGTTCAACTTTGGCCTTAGCGCGCTTCTTCCGCTGAAACATCGCGAATCCAATGACGAAGCCGACGACCGCAATGAGCCCAATAATGAACTCATAGACAATGAAGATGTCTTTCTCTACGACGATAACAGTGATGAAGCTCTCCTGGCTTGGAGCGCTGTCAAAGTAGAGGTCTTCGGCGCCGCCTGGCCAGGTTTTGTCGTCGAATGAAGTAAGCCAAGTCCCGGAAACATTGGCGGCCGGGCCTGTTCCAGCGAGCAGCTCTTTGATGTCGTCACGGTTTTTTGCATAGCGGATTTTGCCAGCCCATGGGCTCCGCTCTTTCCCAAGCTTTCCAACAACTCGTTTTGGACCGACAAAGTGAACTCTGAGCAAGCTCCTGGCTTGGCTTAGATTGTCCTCGGGAACACGATAGGGAAAGAGCGGGTGCTCAGTATCAAAGCTCATGCGAATGGCTTTTGTCGGCTTGAGCATGAGCTTAGGAGTCGTGTTGACAAACTTGAACGCCGTCACGATCCAATGGGCTTCAATGTAAGGCCTCACCCACTCGATCAAATCCTCTCGGAATTCATATCCGTGGCTCTCCAACCATTCCCCAAGCGCCTTGGGGTCATCCGCCCGAAGCACAACAGCGTCATAGCCGGCGATTCTCTTCCTGTCTAAGACCGTGACGCTCGCTTTTTTTGAGTCGGTTTTCCGAGAGCTGACGAACGCGGATTTGTCAAAGATAGAGCCGAAGTGGTAGTGATAATTGGTTTTGACGACGGGTTTTGTTGTGTCTGACAAACGCTTGAAAACCGCTGCGTCGGCTTCTGCAAGCTCTGGTTTCGTCGGGGTTGGGACCAAAAATCCATAGTTTTCGGAGTCGGTTTCAAATTTCGCCTGGCGAATGAAATGCTCGCGCTTGTTGACCTCATCCCAAACGACGAGGATTTCTTGATCGGCTATTTGAACATGGCTACCTTGACTCCCCGCCGGGCAGCAAGCATCTCCTTTACTAGGCAGAAGTAAAAGTAGAGAGAGAAATAAGAGGCTCAAATGAAAACGCATAAGTGGACTCGTTAATATCTCGCAGGCCATCCAAGGTGCTGAGTATGGCCCGGTTCGACAAAGAACTATAATTGGCTGAATTGGCGACTCAACCAGACAAGATAACCTTCGCGCAAATTTAATCTAGCGACGGACACGCCACTTCCCAAAAAATAATCAACGATTGATTTTATTTGTGTTCTTGGAATGGGGTTTTATGCCTTTTGTTTCTTTGTTTTCTCCAGTCCGAAGATTATTTTTTATCGTCGAACATTTGAAATTATCTATTGTTTTCTCGATTGGGAAAAACGAAAAAACATGAGCTTTAATTCAGCCCGCACAGGTCTGATCAGGCCATGTCTCTGGATTCGTTATCGAAGCATGCAAAGGCGTTGTCGCCGTCGGGACGATGCTTTGTTTCCATTCCTACACGTAAAGCTTCGCTAGGTTCACACCTTTTTGTAACATCGATAGGAATAGTCAGCTTCCCCAAATTCGAGCGGTCCAGCGCTTCGCTGTTGAAGCTAAAGCTGGGTCAAACAAAGGACTCTGTCGTGGACAAAATTCTAAGAGTGATCATCCTGTTGAGCGCGCTCTCACTCGCCGCTTGCCAGCCTGGCCCGGTTTCTGAGAAGAAAACGGAAAGCAAAACCCAACTCAAAGCCCAACTCAAAGCAGCTCTAGCCAACGGCTTCTATGTAGTTCTGGGAGAGGGGAACACCGAGGACGAGGCGCGGGCATTCAAATCGGAGCAGGTCTTGATTTACGAATACAAGTATCACCAGTATGAGGACGGAGAAGAGAAAGACACACCCGTTTATCTCGCCCTGAATTCAGCTCCCAATGTACCGCTAACTCTCGCTGAGGATCCAAAGACAGAGACGGATAAAAAGGGATCTCCATTGCTCAAATTGCAATTGAACGAAAAAGCGTCTGAAGAATTAGAGCGCTTTACTGGAAAACACTTAGGCAAGACTGTGGCTATCGTGATCGGCGGCGAGGTTATCTCGAAGCACAAAGTGAAGGCGGCTATCAAGGGCGGTCGCTTACAGATCACATGGTGCTCAGCAAACGCCTGTGAGACCTTACAGCTTAAATTGAAACAGGGTCATTGATAGCAGTCTAAGACGCTTTCCCCGCGGAATTACTGTTCTTGAGCCTCTCTAACTGGAAGGCCCTTAGAGGCGGGCTTGAAATGGTCTGTGCCTTGAGCTTCTGGCGACCTTCGCTTCGATTGAAAACGACTGAGGCAGATAAGTAAGAGCGTTAACAGGAAAGTAAGCAGGCTTAGGGGCCAGGCCCAATTCCAGGCGGGACTGCTGTATTGGAATTTGATTTTGTGCCGACCTTTGGGAAGATAGATCCCGCGAAACTGAATATTCGCCGGGTAGATAGGAGTCGCTTTCCCATCAATCGTGGCTGACCAACCCATCGCGTAGGCTTCCTGAATAACTAAGAAACCGTCTTCTTTCGAGGACGCGTTCAATTCAATTCTGTCAAATTCAAACTTTGTCAGGGTTATCTGCTGATTATTGTTCAATTTAGTCGCCTGGGGTAATCCTTGTCCCTCAATAATTGACTCTTTCACTGGTTCAAGGTCATTGTCAGTGATGGCTTTGACCGTCTCTGCTCTTGTCAGGGCGTTGGAACGCCTTGGCAGGATCGTAGCCCAGGGAGCCTTTTTTGTAAGCGCGCCGACCTTCCATGGACCGTAGGAACCAAGCTCTTTAAGCTGTGGGGGCGTTTTGTCAAAGTCGAACGGGGTAAAGACGAAGTGCTGAACGCCCATTCGCTGCATCCTACTCCAAGAGTCGAGCTTGCTTTGGTCGAGGGCATTCTTAATCAGCTTTGTCCGTTGTAATTGAAGGGGTGAGAAAGCTGGGGAGCTTCTGAGTCCATAAGGCATTCCTGAGTTTGCTTTGAGTGCCTGACGGCTCGCGAAGAAGAGTAGGGACAATTCTGTTGTCTTTAGTTTTGGCATTCTCATCGCGGTGATCGGAGCCTTGGGAGAAACCGTGAGGATTGAAGGGCAGCCTGTCTTCTGTTGCTGTTTTTTAATGATGCGTCCTATTTGGGGAGGCGAATTGACGAGGGCTCGGGGACAGAAGAGGATGAAGAATTGACTGCAAAAGAGAAGCTCAATGAAGGTGAGGGCGAGGATCACTTTTTCAATTTTGATGGCTCTTTGAAATTGACCGGCTCCGATGCAAAGGAGAGTGAGAATCGGGGCCAGTATGTGCCAGCTCAGTGTCGTTTTCTCATAGTAGTAAGATGCAGCGAGCCCGGAAAGTAATAATGCGCCAATGACGGCGAGGTTTTTATTGAAGGTTTTCCACTTCTTGTCTTTTGAGAGCCACCAATCAAATCCGTTTGCGCTCAGCAACGCGAGGGACAGCGCGACGGGGATGAAAAACTTCGCCGGATACCGGGAACGGCTTAAAAAGGGCAGTATGTCAAAGAGCCCCCGATAAATCGGGTTGTATGCGCCGCTTGCGAAGGGCAGGAAGACTAAGATCGTAAGTATGGACGCCTTCGCCACGGATTTCTTCGGCGAAAACAGGAAGGCAAATGCAGCTAGGATGACGGGAAGAATGCCCATGTGGAGACTGAAGAACCACGGCCGAGCTTGTGCGCCATAAACTTGATACTTCAATCCTCCTTCTTCAAAGAGAAAGGGAACAATGAGGCTCAACCATTCAACTGGGGCGAGGGACCATTCGCTCGCCTCCAGGTAACTTAATCCTTGGGCCCTTACAGTCTCGGGGAGAATGAAGAACATGGGAGCAAGAACCAGGCTGCTCATGCCGAGAGAGAGGAAACCCACGGTGAAGAATGACTTGCAGAGGGGGAGTATCATCGTTCTTGGAGAGGCCCCTTGGAAGAGCCCAAAGAATAGACAGAGGGCGAGCGTTGGGAGGATGTAGTCGAGGGCCCCGGTCAAGACTAAGAGAGCGATGGAGAGCGCGGTGAGAGATTGCTTCTCCAGGGTGTTTTCGGCGGTCAATGATTGTAGAAAGAAGGTGAGTGTCCAAAGCAACCAGGCTATTCCCATGCAATACATGGGGGTCGTCAATTGACTGAGGCCAACTCCGCCAAATGAAAAAGACAGGGCCGCGAAGCAGGCGCCGTACACTGACAGCTTGAGTACGCGAGCGAGGGCATAGGTCCCAAGGAAAGCAAGGTAGAGGTGGACCATGAGGAAGATGTTGAGGACCGTGACCGGATCGAGAATCCAATGCAGGATATTTAGCGGATAGAAAATGGGCAGGCTGCTGTCCCCAATGAGTGGCTGCCCCGAGCCGAGATAGGGATTCCACCCAGGTATTTGTCCATCGTTAAGCAATTGCGAAATGAATTGAAATTGCGGGAGCGTAAAGATGCTCAAGTCACCATCACAATAAGACTGACCTTCTAATAGAAAGGGATAAAATAATATTGAGACGAAGAGGAAACCGAGCAAGCTCAATCGCATCGGTGGGAAGAGCTTATTGGGACTATTGCTCGGGAGCGTCTGTGTCATGAAAGCAGGCTCCGAAAAGTGGGAGCCCTTAAACTAACACAGAAGCGAGCCTGGGAAACAGTGCTGGGGGGCAAAACGCTGCGGGACTAAGCGTTTGCGGTGCTCGGGCTATAGCTCGGAAAGTCGGTGTATCCCTTTGCTGGATCGCCGGACAGATACCAGGAAGAAGGATCCGATTCGAGCAGCGGCCAGCCGTTTCGAAAGCGTTCGACGAGGTCGGGGTTACCAATAAATGGCCGTCCGAAAGCAATCATGTCCGCTTGGCCATTTGAAATGGCGGCCTCGGCGCTCTCTTCGGTGTATCCGCAATTGCCCATGAGGGGGCCTTTGAAAACGCCACGGAAATCTTTTAGAGTCATTGCCTCGCCAAGCTTGTGAAATCCGAAGCCGAGGCCATCCATAACATGGAGGTAAGCGAGTCCGTAGTCATTGAGGCGGGTCGCGGCGTAAGTGAAGGTCTCACGGTAGTCTAGGGATCCCATATCATTGAAGACCCCATTGGGAGCAAGGCGGACGCCAATTCTACCGCTTGGGTAAACCTCAGAGACGGCATCGAGGATCTCAGAAAGAAGGCGGAAGCGATTCTCCAGGCTGCCACCATATTGATCCGTTCGTTTGTTTGTCTTTGATTGGAGGAACTGGTCGAGGAGATAACCGTTGGCGGAGTGGACTTCAACTCCGTCGAAGCCGGCTTGTTTAGCGCGAATAGCGGCCTTTTTGTAGTCGGCGACCACCCCAGGGATTTCGTCTGTTCGAAGCGCTCTTGGAATTTCGTGTAGGACCTTGCCTTTGGGTGTATGCAAGCCTTCTCCTTCAATCTTTATCGCTGACGGTGCCACAGGCAGCTCTCCTCCATGGAAGTCGCTGTGAGACGCTCGGCCGGTGTGCCAGAGCTGGAGGAAAATCTTCGAGCCGGCTTTGTGAACGGCATTCGTCACCGTCTTCCAACCCTCTCCTTGAGCATCGGTGTAAATGCCTGGGGAATTGACCCAGCCATTCCCTTGCGCTGAAACAGTGGTCGCTTCAGAGATGATGAGCCCCGCGCCGGATCGCTGGCTGTAGTATTCCGCCATAAGCTCGTTGGCGAGGCGTTCTTCTCCTGCCCGTCCTCGGGTCAGGGGGGCGAGGATGACGCGGTTCTTGAGCTTGAGGTCCCCGAGGGTGAAGGGTGAGAGTAGGACCTCGTCGTTGTCGAATGCCATGAGAATGATCTTTCTGTTCCAATTTGACTGGTATGGGTGCTTAAAACTTCACAACTGTCGAGCTTTCATGCCAGCAGACTTTCTTACGCCCCTCGTTGTAGAACATTCATTCTGAAACATCAAGAGCTTGAGGTATTTTTATCTGGCGTTGAGTTAGGTATGGCCCTGTACCCTCTATTTTTCTTGGTTTTTGAGTCTTGCCAAGATTCTTAGAATGAGTATTCTTTCCGTAGGAATGTGAGGAAACACGTGGCGCGACCTAGAAATTTCGAAGAAGCAGAGGTCTTGGAAGGAGCGGTGAAGCTCTTCCGGGAACAAGGTTATGACAATACAAGCGTGCCTCAACTGATTGAGAAACTCGGTATTTGCCGTCAGAGTCTCTATAAAGAATACGGGGACAAGCGCGGTCTCTATTTACGTGCGTTGGAGCGCTGGGGACAGCGGGAAATCGACTCGAAGCTCATCCTCCTGGCGAGCGAAGGATCTCCATTTGAAAACGTCCTGACGGTCGTTCGGGGCTGGGCCGCTTATGCATCACAATGTCCCGGCGGAGGATGCATGACCGTGACGGCCATCGTTGAAACCAGGGATGACAAAGAGGCCTCGGCCATCGTCGAAAAACAAGTCGATCGCTTCGAAAGAGGCTTTCTTGAAGCCCTGGGAAAAGCCAAAGAACTCGGCGAGATCAAGCCGAAAATACGCCCCGAGCGCTTGGCGCGAACCTTGATATCGGCGTGTTACGGAATAGGCGTTCTGAATCGCCTCGAAGGCAGCGCCCCGAGGATCAGAGATACGGTCTCTCTTCTCTTAGAGGTGCTTCACAATGCCCGCCAGAGCTAAAATCGCTTGAGAAACTTAAAGGATAGCCCAAAGGCTGCGAGCACTAAAAAGGCGCCCGTTCCAAGGATCTTTCGTCGTGCAAAGGCTGCGGCGCGCTCTGTGCTATCCAATTCGAGGTAGAGGACGATAAGCGCGGCTAAGAACACTGGAGTAAAAACGAATAGAGTTTTCAAGGGAGCCCGCGACGCCTTGCCCTGTCCTTCGGATTCTGACACGGATTCCCTCTCCCAATTCCTCGCGATGTTACTTGTCCTGGCACCTTAGAACTCAGTCGATATCAATGTTACAACAATTGAGTCAATTCTGTTGTGTTTCTCTGAATCGATCTCTCGTATACAATGCGCCAACCATAACTTGAAGCGCACAATGACAAGCGCTGGCGTATTCGCGAAAGACTATTAAAGACCCATGACCACAAACACCGAGCTCCGCGCCCAACCCGTGACCGGAATGTACACCGCAAGAGTCAAGCCCCACAAAATTAGCGAATATCGAGAGTGGCTCGCGGGCATCAACGCCGCCGTGATGGCACGGCCCGGCTTCGTGAGCGTCGATGTTATCAGTCCAGACAGCGACGCTGGCACCGAGTTTATCACCCTGGTCAAATTCGAAGGTTGCGAGCACCTCAAGAGTTGGAATGAATCGGAGTGCCTGGCGGAGTGGCTTGGGAAGCTACCCAGTATGCTCGCTGCCGATTCTATCTCTCAGGAGCGTGTCGGCCTGGAGATATGGTTCGATCGCCCTAAGAGTTCATCAACGCAAGCTCAGGCGCCATATTGGAA
>JARGOJ010000839.1 GCA_029210225.1 Planctomycetota bacterium | reverse complement strand
CGTTACCCAACGCTTTGCGAACTGTGTCTCCAAGGCTCCTTCAGGCTCGTCTATAGGGCTCATGGGGACACAGTTCGCAAAGCGTTGGGTAACGTAGACGGGTTTTGGGAAATGTTTCAGATTCTTGCGACTGGCTTTTTTTCCAGGAGAGCTGATTAAGCAGCGGGGGAGCCTTTCATCCTCCTTTGAGAGTGGCAGAGCTTTGTTTGTCAAGCTCTCGCAGTATTCGTCGACAACTGCCTGTGGCCCCGCAATACACTGATTCTGTTCACCACGTTTCGCTAATTCAGTAACAGTTGAGGCAAAGTGAACGCTCCTGTCACAATTCCAACAATGACGATCGGTTGCATAAAGCTGGGAGCTTGGTGTCAATTGGTCCCAAAAGACGGGACAGACGAAACGGTCCTTCACTAAATCGAGGGCCTCACGAATTCGGCCTCTGCGGCGCAGAGCAATGATCAGCTGGGCCCGGAGATTCTCATTCGGAGCTGCGGCGAACTGTCTTTGCAATTCATCAATACTCATTGCAGTGGCTTCTAACTCAGTAAATATGAGTAACTCTTGGCTATATGTGAGCCAATGTTAGTCGTTGCCATTTGCTGAAAGGGTCTTCGTGAATCTTTCTTCTTTTGAAAATTGTGAAGTCGGCTATGGGCTGAGAATTGGCGCCGGGAATTTGTATTAAGTTGCTGGAGATCATTCTTTACTTTGAGGCGTCTGACGAAGGTTCTATTCCCCCGTTATTTTTCGGCGAATCCAACCGAGCAGACCTTGTTCTCGTCGCTCTTGTTCTCTCCTGGCGAGGATTTGCTGGCGAATATGTGGAGGCGGTCCGACAGATCCTTTGAATCTCATTCTGGGGCTTGGATTGCCGCGTTGCTTTTCCATGAGTCCTGCGAGGTCCCCTGCGAATGCGTTCATGCAATGGGGAAGATCTTTGGAGTCTTTTGCTAAAGGGAGAGAGTTCTTTGTTAATTGGTCACAGTATTGATTGACGAGTTCGGGAGGGGCCACGACGCATTCTTGTTTCTCAGCGCGCTTGTTTAACTCTTCAAGATTGGATACGAAGTGGACGGCTTTATCACACTGTTTGCAATGCCGAGTCATTTCATTGGGAGATAGGGTCTCCAATTGATCCCAGGATACCGGGCAGGAGAAGCGACTCTTGACTAGTTCCTGAGCCTCGTCCTCTCGACCATTGCGGCGCAGAGCAATGATCAATTTGGCCCGGAGATCCTCGTTGTCAGGGCTCGCTGAGAACTGCCGTTGAAGTTGGTCTATATCCATTGCTTTAGGCACTCTCTATTCAGAATTTTCAATCGCTGCTCTGATGGTCGTCGATCCAATAAAAATTCCTGGGTTGAAGTCATGGAAGAGTTGAGCCCGTTGGTTGAGGGCTAGACCCATTTGTTTTTCGCTTGTAAATTGAATCTCGTGGCTTGTTGCCCCTGTGTTTTCTAGATAACCATTGATTGTTTCTGGAGAGATGGGGCTAGAAGTGATGATGACGATATGTTCGACCGGTGTTTTATCAATGTCGTTGGCTCGAATCATGGCGATGGACCGGTGATCGTATTGAAAGCAGTTCCTTGGGAACTGCCGTAGAAGACTGAAGTCTGCCAACTGGCCCTCGACTGGATTCATGCAATGGGGGAGTCGTTCTTTGCTTGGCCCAAGGGGGCGTAAGATTCGATCGCTGTATTCATCCACGACATACTGCGGGGCTGCAATACATTGATTTTTGGCTGCTCGGCGATGGAGGGCTTCAGCGTCGTAGACGAAGTAGACTTTTTTGTCGCAGTCTTCACAATGCCTGACATTGGGGTCGACATAGGGAAATGGGTCATCGGAAATAGGAGTGAGAGCTTTTAAGTCATCCCATTGATTGGGGCACCGGAATTGACTTTGAATGAACTGCAAGGCTTCGGAATCCCGACCTGCTCGGCGCAGGGCAATGATCAATTGACCACGAAGACTCTCGTCGTCAGGGTTCGCCGAGAACTCTCGCTTTAGCTGATCAATGGTCGGCCGGGAATGACCCATGATCCTGCCCTTTCATGGTCTGGGGGGAGGGGGAGGAGCCCCGGCGAGCATCATTGTTGGGGGAGGCATAGGAGGACCGTAGCGCAGCATTAGATTGGCGTCGACATCGGCCATCTCGACAATCTCAAAGGTAATCTCGCGGCCGAGCACTCGCTTAAGCTGAATGATTTTACTGTCTTTGAGCGGCGCCGCAGCGGCGAGGACAAGCACTGGACCACGTTCTTTCAAGGGATAAACCCGAAACTCCATGGCGACGGTCGCAGAGATAAGACTGAAAATGGACGGGGCTGCTGGGGGCTGCATTTTATTGTATAGCGGGAGCTTATCGCTGAAAGCGCAGGGATGACCATTGAGCGTTTTTAGGTCTTTCGACGCGGGAGTGACAAGGGTATCGACGTAATCCATGAGGACGCTCTCGTTGGCGGCGATGCAGTGTCCCTGGCTGACTAAGTTTCCGAGGGCGTCGACGTCGTGAGCATAGTAGACATTTTTATGGCAATCGTCGCAGCTCCGGATCGTATCGAGAGCGGTCTCATTGAGGTCTCCCCAGCGATATTCGCACATAAAGCCTTCGCTGATGAGGCTTTTGACCTTGTCTTGTTGGCCGGCACGAATCAAAGCGGAGAGATACTGCTGCTTCACGTGATTGTCTTTGGGGTCCGCTTCGAGGGCGCGACAAAGAGCTTCGAGGTCACCATCAATGGCCATAGGGCTTTTCTCCTGAGTGTTTAGACAGTCAGGATACCATCTAAAAACCATCCCTCAGGGCGAGGCGGCGCGGGATAATACAGGCTTAGGGCATCATCGATTTGTTTGGGACTGGCGAGGAGAAACTCGATGGTCCAGGCGCGAAGTTCATTTTTAAGGGCTGCTTTTCGTGTCCGACTAAGCGGCGCAGAGACCGCGAGGATAAGAATGTGGCGCCGGCGACCTACGGGGATAACCCTATATTCTCGGGCGACATCACCCCGCACAAAGATCGTCGTCTCGTGGGAGATCTTCCAGCCTCTCGTGACCTGACGCAGCCCCGTTTCAAAGATACAAGCGTGGCTTTTTAGGAGGTTCGGATCGTCCGACACAGACTGAACGACCCGGTCGAGATAATCGCAGAGGACGTGTCTGGGGGCGGCGACGCAATGACCCTGCCGGCTGTGATCAATGAGTTGGTCAATCGACCAGGTGAAGTGAACTGATTTACGACAGCCCGAGCAGTGACGAGTGACTTCGGAGTCGGTTTCCCCAAGGTTTTCCCAAGATTTGGAGCAAGAATAGCCGGTCAGCAAGAAATCCCGAGCTTGACGCAAATTTCCAGCTCGTGACAGGGTCCTTAAATATTGAATTTTCAACGACTCATTTTTTGGGTCCATTTCAACACGACGGCGCAGGTCTTCAGAGTCGTGATCGATGGTCATGGCTTTCCTGGCTGTGTTAAAGGGTTGCCCAACTCAGAAGTCTAGACACGGCTCAGCTCAGAAGCTCACGAAGGAAATTGTCCGTGACGCCCAACACCGTCAATAAAGCTCTGACTCCCATTGAGAGTCTCTCCGCTCGCGACTGTTTTCATCCCAAGCCTAAACTCATTGGCCATGGCATCATTCATACTCATAGCGCTCTGCTCATAGCAGCTTCGCCGATCATTTTTCATGCACAGCTGCGGGAAAGCGGCGATCTTTGCAGCGAGTTTCTCTGCCTGCTCCCGAGCGCTCCCATCCTCAACAATCCTATTGGCCAATCCCATAGCCAGAGCTTCCTCGGAGTGAACAGCGCGCCCGGTGAGGATCAAATCCAAAGCCCGAGATTGACCAATGAGACGGGGCAAACGCACAGTGCCGCCATCAATGAGAGGGACACCAAAGCGACGACAAAAGACCCCCATACATGCGCTTTTCTCCATGACACGGAGGTCACACCAGAGGGCCAATTCAAGCCCACCGGCGACGGCGTAGCCAGAAATCGCAGCGATCACGGGTTTGCTTAAGTACATTCGGGTCGGCCCCATGGGACCATCGCCCTCTTTATCCAGGCGGTTGCGATCCGGAGTCGAGAGCGCTTTTAGGTCCGCCCCCGCGCAAAAGTTTCCTCCGTCACCATAGAGCACCGCGACCCGTGCGTTCTCGTCGTTCTCGAAGTTGTTGAAGGCTTTGGCTAACTTTGCTGCGGTCGGACCGTCGACGGCGTTGCGTTTTTCTGGGCGAGAGAGAATCACTGTTGTGACAAAAGCACTCGTCTCAATGCGTACCGACATCCTAAAATCCTTTGTTGCCTTGTTGTTTGATGAGAGAGACCCGTTATGCCTTCTCAAAGTCCCG
>JARGOJ010000838.1 GCA_029210225.1 Planctomycetota bacterium | reverse complement strand
AATTCTCAATATCAGAGAGATCTATCCATTTCGTTCAATAGAATTGGAGATATCAAAGAGCGATTGGGAAATCTAAAATCGGCCCTAAAAAACTATCAGCAATCGCTAGGTATTAACCGGAAGTTGGTCCTTGCCGACCCATCCAACTTACTCGCCCAAAGGAACTTATCTGTGACCCTGAATAGAGTCGGAGAAATAAAAATACGGAAAAAGGATCTGAAAGGAGCCCGCGATGCGTTTCAACATGCCCTCAACATCCGATTCCAATTGGCTAAAACCGATCCTACAAATTCCCGTGCTCAAAGAGACCTATCCATTTCCCTGAATAGAATTGGAAACGTTGAATTTAGAGAAGGAGATCTTAAGGCCGCTCAGAAAGCCTATCTACAGGCCCTCGACATTCGCACGAAACGTGCGAAAGCAATGCCTAACATTGCAGAAGCAATCAACGACCTGACGACTTCGTTCATCAAATTGAGTCATTTGTATAAAGCCCAGTCGAACTTCACAAAAGCGCTGAAATTCATTGATGACGCTATCCTGAATCACTCAAAAATCTACAAAAGATCAAAATCCAGAGGAGCCAAGAAAGCCATGGAGTGGCTTCAATTGGAAAAGGCCAAGCTAGGCAAAGCACAAGCTGCGGAGAAACCTAAAAAGTGATCCGGACCCCAATTAGACTCACCGTCTCACATTCACGATTTGTGGGCCGATCCGCTACCAACGAACTCCTAGCAAGAGTTATTGAAAAACACCCAAGGCTTGAGACGACCTCTCAGGGCCCAATAGACACTTCTTTATCAGTGACGGTGCCAGCCTTGACCTTGACCTTTTTCGAGCCAGCGGGGAGCTTGCTGTTCCAAGTGCGGAGGCGATAGCGCCCTGGGGGCACATTGCGGATCTCGAAAGACCCTGAGGAGTCGGCCACAGTGTGGAAAGGGGAGGGAGCGACGAAAATGACAGCTTTCATAGAAGAGTGGACCGAGCAATAAATCTTCACGACGCCGGGGTCTTTGAAGACCCTGTCTTTGGATTGACCCTTAGGATAAATGCCAAGGTCGAAGGCGTTCTTCTTCGAGAAGGAAAAGACGTTGTGGTCCACCTTGTCGTCGTTTTGGAAATCGACGGTTTGCCCCGCGGCGATGACCAAGAACTTCGGCTGGAACTTCGCGTCTTTTTGACTTATCTTCGGAGTTTTCTTTGGAATCTCGTATTTGAGCTTGCCCTTGATAGCGTCGAGATAAACGACAAGAGGCCCGAGGTCCTTGAGCTTCACGCCCTTGACCGTCAGGCGGATCTTGCCCCGAACGCTCCCCGTTTTGTCCGCCCCTGCGGCCTTCTTATCCTGGGCGAACACAAGCCCTGGAGTTAACAACAACGAGATTATTAGAAATATCATTCCACGCTTCATGATCACTCCTTAACATTAACGGCTGCTCCATACTTGGCGGGCCTCTATAAGTCTTCGACCGTTTTCGACCGATACTGGAGACGTTATAAAGTATGAGACCCACACAATTCTCGCGTGATTCTTTGATAAAACTATAGGAGCAAGGGACTTGTCCTCGGAGCCTCGCGAGAATGGATGAACAAAAACTTAAGCAGCTTTGGTCCAAGACCATCGTCGAAACCCCCGACAAAGGCTTCGACGATCACAGCCCATCCCTAACCTATCGACCACTCTACTACGATAAGGCCATCACTCAAGAAGATATCGATCGCCCCACCAAAACACTCTCCGGCGCGCAAATCTCGGACATGCTCCAACAAGCCGTCAACCCCCATGAGCTCCAAGCACTAAACAACGACCAACCCTTCATCCCCGCCAACGACACAGCCCCCGCCAACTCCGGAGAATCCCCCTTCTTCAACGTATGGTCCGCCACCATTCCCCTCCAAAAAGAGGGCCAATCACCTCCACTAACTCCCCCAATCGCTCCTCCCAAGCCAAAAGACCCGTACAAGCTCGTCGACGAAATCGGACGCGGCGGCATGGGCGTCGTCTACCGCGCCCAACAAAACTCCCTTGAACGCGTCGTCGCCATCAAGAAGATCCTCCCAGGACACCTCTCCGCCGACCTCATCGATCGCTTCGCCTCCGAAGCCCGAGTCACCGGCGACTTGGATCACCCCAACATCGTCCCCGTCTACGACCTCAGCAACGACGGCACCGGTGAAATACAACTCGCCATGAAGCTCATCGGCGGCGTCGAGTGGAAACAACTACTCCACCCAGAAAACGTCAAGCACGTCGAAGCCGCCAAAGACCTCACCATCGAAGATCACCTCCGAACACTCCTCAACGTCTGCAACGCCGTCGCCTTCGCCCACAGCCGGAACATCGTCCACTGCGACCTCAAACCCGAAAACGTCATGATCGGCGACTACGGCGAAGTCTTCGTCATGGACTGGGGCATCGCCCTCGATATCCGCGACCCAAGCACCCTTGACGCCTCCAACAAACCCCTCGCCCAACACAGCTCCACCGTCACCAGCCCCCGAGGCACCCCCATTTACATGCCCCCAGAGCTCGCCGAAGGCGACGGAGAGAAGATTGGCCCCTGGACCGACGTCTACCTCCTAGGAGCCATCCTCCATGAGGTCCTCACCGGCCTCGCTCCCCACGGCGGCGGCTCAACCTCCCTCACCCACGTACTCCTCGCCGCCTGTCGATCAAAACCCCCGACTTTCGACGAAGCCGTCCCCGTCGAGCTTCAAGACATATGTACCAAAGCCCTCGAAGCCGATGAAACAAAGCGCTACCAAAGCATCCTAGCGTTCAAAAAGGCCATCGAAGATCACCTCTCACATCGCGAGAGCCTCAGGATCTCCACCGAAGCAGAACGAGTCCTTAAGAGCTGCCAAAAGATCTTCAAAGACTCCCTGGAAGCAAGCGACCGACACCAAAGCCGCGACCAACTCTACGCCGACTTCTCCGAGGCCGTCGCAGGCTTCCACCAAGCAACCATACTCTGGGAAGAAAACCCCGAAGCCAAAGAAGGACAATACGAAGCCCGCATCGCCTTCGCAGAAAGCGCCCTCGCCAACGACGACCTCGGCCTCGCCGAAGCCCAAGTCTCAAGACTCCCCCCAGAACGAAAAGAAGCCATCGCGCTGACCGCCTCCATCAACGAGGCCAAAAAAGCACGACTCAAACAGCAGAAAATGAGTCAACAACTACGCTGGGGCCTCGCCGGAGCCCTCGCCATCATCCTCCTCGGCCTCGCCGGAGGAATCACCTTCGCCATCCAAAAGAACAAGCAAGAACGCAAACTGCGCCTCGAAGAAAAAGCCCAACGACTCAACGCTGAAAAAGCAAAACTCGCCGCCGTCAAAGCCCAAAGCCTCGCCGAAGATCGACGGCGCTTCGCCGAAACACAGCAAAAGCTCGCCGTCGAAGAAAAAGCCCGCGCCCTACGCCTGCTCGTCTTCGCCTACGTTGAAAAGGCCCGCGCCGCCCTCGCCAAAGGCGACACCCTGGAAGCCCGCATCCTCTGCGCCAAAGCCCTCACCATCGACGATCAACCAGAGACACGAAGCCTGCTTTATGAAATTGAGCAATTAGGAGGACGCAAAATCTGGACAAGCCATCATCGCCTGCCAAGCAACTGCGTCGCCTACAGCCCTGATGGAAAGACCCTCGCCTCCGCCAGCAAGTCCATCTCCGACAGCACAATTCACCTCTGGGATTTAAGCCCCGACGACAACGGCGGACTCCGAGAAGTCGCCGTCTTCGAAGGTCAACAAGGCCAAATAAAGAGCCTCGATATCAGCCCCGATGGCACAGTTTTAGCGTCCTCCAGCGACGATCAATCGATCTTTCTATGGGATACCAAAACCCAGAAGCAACTCCGAAGCCTGAAAGGCCACGACAAAGCTGTCAACGGAGTCCGCTTCAGTCCCGACGGAAAACTCCTCGCCTCCGCCAGCGCCGATAAATCCGTCCGCCTCTGGGATGTCAAAAACGGAAAACGCCTCGCCACCTTAAACGGACATAAACACTGGGTTATGAGCATTTGCTTTAGCCCCGACGGCAAGATCCTCGCCTCCGCCAGCGCCGACAAAACCGTCCGCCTCTGGGACCTATCAAACGGCCTCGACAACATCGAAGAAATCACTCTTCTTGAAGGTCATGAGGCCGGCGTTCTCAACGTCAACTTCAGCCCCGATGGCAAGACCCTCGCCTCAGCGAGCTGGGATCACAGCATACGCCTCTGGGACCTCCCCTCGGAAGCCGGCGCTCCCGTGAAACTAAGACACTCCCTCAAAGGCCACGAAGGCTGGGTCTGGAGCGTTGCTTTTAGCCCGGACGGAGCCTATCTCGCCTCTGTCAGCGATGACAGCACCTTGAAGCTT
>JARGOJ010000837.1 GCA_029210225.1 Planctomycetota bacterium | reverse complement strand
GTCATTGGGGTTTAACTCAACCCCCCAGGCATCCTCGAATTTCTTCCGAGCCGCTGGGTCTTTCACTCTTTGATAGCCAGGATAAAAGACGGGGCTCGCCCCGGCGTCATTGGCGCCTTGAACATTGTTCTGGCCGCGAAGTGGGTTCATTCCAGAGGATGGCTTGCCTAAATGCCCCGTCATAAGAACGAGATTGGCCAGACCATAAACATTGTCTGTGCCGTGGGTGTGCTCGGTAATTCCCAGGGTGTAATAGATGCCCGCTTTATCTGTAGTGGCATACATCCGCGCCGCTTTACGAATATCGTCCGCAGGCACTGTGCAGATGCTCTCGGCCCACTCAGGAGTGCAGTCTTTCACTGCGAGTTTCAGAGCTTCAAAGTTCTCTGTGTGATTGGCAATGAACTCTTTGTCGACCAGGTCTTCATAAATAATGACATGGGCTAAACCGTTGAGAAGCGCGACGTCGGTTCCTGGCTTCAATTGCAAATAGACATCGGCGATCTCCGCGAGCCAAATCTCCCGAGGATCCGCGACGATTAACTTGGCGCCGTTCTTTACAGCGCGCTTCATCTCCATGGCGATAATTGGGTGAGCCTCAGTGGTATTCGACCCAATCACAAACATCAACTCCGTATCCCGAATCTCAGGAATGGAATTGGTCATAGCTCCCGCTCCAAACATTGTCACCAGACCGGCGACGGTTGGGGCATGTCATGTCGCCGCACACTGGTGAATGTTATTCGTGATAAAAGCCGCCCGAGACAGCTTCTGCATCAAATAATTCTCCTCCCCCGTGCAACGGCTCGACGAGATAAAGCCCAGGGCATCCGCGCCGTGACGCTTCTTGACTCCCTTGAGCCCGTCGGCCACAACCCTTATCGCAGTATCCCAATCGGTCTCATGGAGCTTGCCATCTTCTCCGCGAATAAGGGGCTTCGTTAAGCGATCTTCGGAGTGAATGAACTCGTAGGCAAAGCGCCCTTTGATGCAGAGGTTCCCATCGTTGACCGTCTCTCCAGGTTCAGGGCTCGTGACCCGAACAACTTTGTCATCGGTGACATGGAGGTTCAATTGACAGCCGACGCCGCAGAAGTTGCAAGTGGTTCTGGTGATGACTTCGTCGCTAATCTTCGACTCTAGGGAGGGCTTCTCAGTCATTGCTCCTGTGGGGCAGGTGGCGATGCAACCGCCGCACATTTCGCAAGTGCTGTCTAAGAGGCCAATTTGATCGGCGGTCGCGATCGTCGTCTTAGATCCCCGACCAGCGAGAGTGATCGCGCTGACAGCTTCAACCTCGTCGCAATAACGCACGCAGCGATTACAAAGAATACAGGCTTCAGGATCGAAGTGAATATAGGGATTCGCGTCTTCTCTCGACTCCCTCGGCGCGTTAATGGCCGGCAGAGTCGCCGCTGAGCCATAGCTCTCGACGTGATCTCTCAGTTGATTGCCGACCCCACGCTCTTTCGGCAAGCCCGCTTCGTCCAAGGCGTGGTCGGCCATATAGAAGCTGAGCAACCATTGACGGTGCTTGGTGATTCGTTCTGATTCGGTCTGAATCTCCATGCCTTCTCGAACTTTGAAGGCGCATGCGGGTTCAAGGCGGCGCTGCCCGGTGACATCGACGAGGCACATGCGACAAGAACCCATAGGATCCAAGCGGTCGTCGTGACAGAGAGTGGGGATTTTGACGCCGGCCCGAGAGGCGACATCCAAGATGGTCTCGCCCTTCTTAGCCTGAACTGTCTTGTCGTTGAGTTTCATGTCAAACATGAGCCGCTCCCTTCTCTCCAGCGAGGTAAAAGTCTTCGGGGAAGTATTGCATGGCGGTCTTCAATGGCAAGCTCGCCACCATTCCCAAACCACAAATAGACCCTTGTTCCATTTCCCAATGAATATCGTCGACCATTTTCAATTCGTCAGCGCTCTTGGTGTCACTGTCTATGAAACGTTCTAGAGATTGCTTTTGCAATGTGCATCCAATTCGGCAAGGAGCACATTGGCCGCAACTTTCGTCTTCGAAGAAGACTTGCTGCCACATGGCCGCCTGGGCCATATTGACGGTGTCATTCAGAACAACCGCACCGGCGCTTCCGAGCATGGTGCCTATTTTACCGAGACCCTTAAAATCGAGGGGATGATCTTTGTAAGTCATGGGCAAGAAGCCCGAGGACGCACCCCCGGGGCTGAATGCCTTCGGGCTTCCCTTATAGCCTCCAGCTGCGGTCACCAGCTCTTCTAAAGTGATGCCTAATGGTAACTCGTAAACACCCGGTGTTTGGACATGCCCAGAGATGCAGTAGAGCTTCGAGCCGGGTTCTGTCCGGCCCTGATCCTTAAACCAAGCCCCACCTTTGAGAACGACCGCTGGAATGCAGGCGAGGGTTTCGACGTTGTTAATCAGTGTGGGCTTGCCCCAAAGCCCCATTTGAGTGGGGAAGGGAGGCTTAAGGCGAGGCATGCCGCGGCGACCCTCTAGAGCCTCTAAGAGGGCGGTCTCTTCGCCGCAGATATAGGCTCCGTGGCCTGCGACCACTTCAATATCGAGCCAGCTGAGGTGCTCCTTGGCCTCTGCTATCGCCTTGTCAATCGCACGGCGAGGCCCTGAGAACTCTCCACGAATGTAAATAAAGGCTTTTGTTGCTTCCGTGATGAGGGCGGCTATCGCCAGTCCTTCAAGCATTTTGTGGGGACGGCGCAGCATGACTTCGCGATCTTTGAAGGTTCCCGGTTCGCCTTCGTCTGCGTTGACAACGACGTAGCGTGTCTTCTCTTCCATGGCGCGAACGGCATCGAGCTTGAAGTAAATGGGAAAGCCGGCGCCTCCGCGTCCCTGAAGGCCAGACTCTTTGAGCGCCTCAATGAGCTTGTCCGGTCCCATGTCCCGGGCTGCTTTCAGGGCGCTGTAATCGGCGGTGTCTGCTCCGGCGAGGTTCATAGGCAGGTCAGGAGTGTCTGGAGTGACCCCACCACGCTCTTCTGAGAGAACAAGCTCCAGGTCTTTGTCAACGGCGACCGGGCCACGATCGCATTGACCGAGGCAGCTGACCTTCTCGTAGCTGACGCCCTTTTCGTCCAGGTCCTTGCAGAGCTGATCGGCGCCAAGCATGGCGCAGGTGAGACCTTGGCAGACGCGGTTTTCAACATTGGGATTGGCGACGAGTGTGTAAAAAGAGCCGACGCCGTAGATATCGGCGGCGGGCACTCCCGTTTCGTTGGAGATCTGATCGGTCACCCCGGGAACTAATCCGCCATATTCCTCGAATAGTTCAAGGACCTTAGCGCGGCGGGCGTTCTTCTTTTCCATAGGGCGTCTCCTAGACTGGAATGCACGCGAATTCTAACACCTTTTGCGGGGTGAATTAAGAGCTTAGCGCAGTCGGTGCATTGCATTGTTGCTGGGTATCACTTAGGGAGCAGTAAGACGATGTCGTCCTCTAGCCAAGTCATGAGTGCTTTTGCCTCTTTGTCTTTGAGTTTCTTTTTCAGCAAGGCCTTATGGATCTCGGCCCTGGGAGTTTTCGGGGAGACTTTAGTATCGCACCAATCCCAGTCTGATGGCGGTTTATACCAGGAGAAGTATTTGTGGCCAGGGTGTTTAATGGGTTCCTTGATGAATGAGGCCTTCCAGGTATTCTTACGCAAGGCTTAGAGGAAGATCTTCGACTTTGTCTAATAGTTCAGAAAGCTGAGTTCTTAGGCGCTAGCATGAGCCGTTGATGGGTAGACTATGGATCCATCTCAATAGTGAAGAGTTTGTTGAGTAAAGCTAATGAGTTCGATTTTGGTCATTGACGATGATCCGGTTCTTCGAAAATACGTGAGCAGTCTTCTTTCCCGGCAGCATTCTGTCGAGGCCTATGAGAGCTGGTCAGCGGCGTTCCAAGCACTTTCTGAGAATGTCTATGATCTGGTCATGCTTGATGTGGAGATGCCCGGTTTTCAGGGGGATGCGATCGCTGGTCTGATTCGCCGGGGAAAGCACGGCAAGATTGTGCTCTTCTCATCCTTGAAGAGGGAGGAGTTGAGCCGTCGAGCGAAAGAGTGTGGAGCGGATGGCTATGTGGAGAAGAGCTTGAATCCTCACGACTTGATTTTGGCTGTGGATCAATATGCATGAGCGCAGCAAAGTCCGAGGCTCTCGCCCCAAATCTTTCAAGTCGATAAGACACTGAGTCCAAGCATTATTTAGGTCTTATCCTGGACCGAGCGGATTAGGAGTCTTGCTTTTCCAAGAGAGCTTTGACTTTATCTTTCTTTATCGTATATTGACGATAGACGAAAGGTGTGTGGTCATGGTCGTTGAGGATTGTTGTCCGGAGGATCCGAGCCCGGTGAGGACCCCGGTCGATGAGG
>JARGOJ010000836.1 GCA_029210225.1 Planctomycetota bacterium | reverse complement strand
CTGTGCTACTCGCCCTCGCGTTTTATCCGTTTGTGGAGACTGGCTGGACCAGCGCGCTGTCGAGCTATGGAACGCGCTGGCGCTTTAACGACTCGGGCTTTTGGCTCATTGATACAGCGCTCATGAAAACCGGCTTCTCGCCGTGGTTCTGTCGAACAATTCTGCCGCTTTTCAAAGACCCGGCCGGGCAAGACTTCGGGAAGAACCTGACCTACTTGCTCTTTCCTGCAAAGCTAGTGGTTGTTGGTCTTATCGGCACGTTATTACTCGTCAAGCTCTGGAAGAAGCGCTCAGCTCCAGAGACGGCATTTGCTTTCTTCGCCCTCTTCTTCTTCCTCTCTCCCGTCGTTCACCCATGGTATTTAATTTGGCTCTTACCTCTGCTGCCACTGTTCCCCAGAATCTCTTGGTTCTATCTGACCCTAGTCATACCTCTCTCCTATGAGATTCTGCTTCGATTTGATGGAAGCGGCGAAACTTGGGTTGAGAATCCCGAAATCAAAATGATGATCTATCTGCCATTCCTCATTCTCTACCTAGGAGAAACGCTCTATTCCCTTAAACACAAGGGTTCTGAGGCGGAAGAAAGCCTTACTGAAGAGGATTCTCCTCCTAAAAATTCTGGGGCGACGAATGGCTGCCGATTAATGGACGATCAACAAGCCGCGTAAAGCTTTGCTAAAGTGTGCGTTTCCAATACTCGGAACAGATTTTCAAAGTAACAATGGCCGCCGACACGTCACTCTATCTCGATCCTCGATTTGATCTGCTAAGGGCTCAAGAGCGCCCTTCAATCATCCAGTGGCCATCATCCCGATGCCCTCGCTGTCAGACTCGACTGTGGATTCCAAGAGCATACTGCTCCCAATGCCACGCCGCCCTAGGGCTTAGCCAACGAGCTATCCACGAAGCAGGCCGGGGCTGCCCAGGATTTCACAAAATCCAAGGATCCCTCAGTGATCTTCAGAGCCATCCCCCCTCCCTCAACCTCGCCCTCGGTTCGCGATTTCAAAGGGTCTTGGAAGAACTGGCGCTTGTCGAGGACACGGGCCCCTGGTCACTCTTCGTCGATGAGAGAGCAGCCTTTGCGGCGGGAGAACTAAAGGAAGTCTCAAGCGACGCTGGCAGCGAAAGACATTTTCATCTTCGCCATCCTTGGTTGACGCTCAGAAATCCAAAGCAGCAAGTCACGCTGATACAAGGCTTTCACTTGTATTGTGTTAAGCGCTACCAAGACCGCCATGTCGTTGTGGCGCAAAGTCATTCACCCCGCTTTGAACTTCTATACGAGGATCTGAGCGCGCCCTCCAAAGCAGCTGCCCACTCTTTGGAAAAGGAGAGCGAAGAAGAGATTCTTGGGGAGCTTCGAAGAATCTTGAGTGATTCATCAGCGAGCCACGATTTACAGGCTCGTGGTCTCACTTCTTTTCCGAGAACACTCGCGAGGCGGCCGCAGCTCAAGGAAGTTTATGAGCGGGCCCGAGTCGCCGCGACCATGTTAGTCATGGCCTCGCTTCTAACCCTTATCATTCTTGGCCCGGTTCGACGGCATTTAGAAATTTACCGACTCGCTCGATCCCTGGAAGGCGGACCAAAAGTCAAACATGTCGACCGCCTTGTTGAACTTGGCAAAGACGAGCCCCCCTCCCTCGATGTGGCCCTGAAGAGTTCTGATTCTTGGGCGAAGAACAACGCTTTAGCAGCGCTCAAAGGTATGAATCACCCTGAGGCAATCGCTGAGAGCCTGCGCCTAAGTAAAGATCCTTCACCGATTGTGCGGCATCAGGCGCTCATGTCCCTTGCCGGCCTTGACGCTCGCCAAGAGCTTCGCGACATCGTGACGAACAAGGGTCGCCTTGATATTCGCCAATATGCTATTCGCTCCCTCGCAGAGCTTAAAGACCAGGCCTTCGCGAAGAAAGCCCTCCAACTGATTTCTAAGAAAGACCTCGCCCCAGATATTCGCGTTGAGCTGCTCTGCGCCCTCCCCGCTGTTTATCAGGGGAGTCGGGCTGGCGCGCTCAAAGTGATCGAAAAGATCCTAAGGGACAAGACCGAGCCCGCTCCTGTGAGGCATGCTGCGGTTTTCTCTCACTTAAACTGCGGCGGAGATGCAGAGTTGATTGCGCAAACTCTTTCCAAGCTCGTTCAACGAGTTCGCGCCAACCCCAAGCTGATCAAAACCGAGCGCCTCACACTGAGAGCCGCCATTCACGGGCTCAGGGCCAGCCCGAAGATTCACCACCAAGACCTACTGAAGTCCATAGAAAAAGAACCATGGCTCGGCGCCGATTTGCTCCGCATTGTGCGCCGGAGTCTGCGCCCCCCCTCCAAGTTTTAAGCTGTCCGAGCTAAGAAGATCCGCGCCGTTCGATATGTTCAAAAATCGTGGAGAAGCCCTCGATGCTTGGCACCCCCTCAAATCGATAACCGTTGATGAAAAATGTCGGTAAGCGTCGGATTTTTAGGTCTTTCCCCAGCTTGATCTCGGCTTTCAGCCGCTCCTGGATTGCGTTTTCCTTTCCCGTATTGACATCCAATTTCAGCTCAGCCATGACGGCTTCCAGATCGACTTTTTTCCTCAGTTTCCGAGCATTGCTCAATCGAACAAAGTCGTCGAGGCGTTTGGCGCTATCGGCGACAAGAGCCGCTGCGGCGATGTCACAGGCTCCTGTTTCTCGACTAAATTCCGAGTTGCATTGCTTGTCGAGGGGATAATTGATAAAGCGAATGCTCAGGGTCTCTGGGTAGCGCCGCCTGAGAATTCTCGCTTTTCGTCTGAGGCGGGTGCAGTGAGCGCAAAGATAGTCGTGAAAGATGACCATCTTCAGCTTGGCTTCTTTTGGCCCGAGGCTCTCACCAGCCGGTAAATCAATGCTCACCGGTTTGCCAAGTTGCAAGAGATAGCTTTGCACCTGCAGCTTCTTTGCCGCGCCGAGGTAGTGATTCAGCGTAAGGCCGAAGAGTAAAACCAATACCGCCACAGCGGTCGCGGCGAGAATGAGCACATTCTCACTCTGATTCGGCCCTCCCCCCGGCGTCCGAAGTCTTCGACGTGCCAAGGCCGCGCTAATGAGGATTCCAAGGTTCACTGCGTAAGTCCCCAAGCAGAGGAAACAAAGACTTTCTTCCATGATCATGATAGAGCCGAGGCCTGTATCAACGAGCAGTGAAAGGAGAGCCAAAGCCGTGAGGGTCTTTAGGAGGCGCTCCGTGTTGTATAGGTCCGACCGAACGCCAAGGGCTAGGGCAAGGTTTCCGAGGTAATACGCGAGGCCCCAAAAGGCCAGAGGGATACCGATAAAGCGGCTGTATGGACTGACCGCGAGGCTGTTGCAAGCGTCCTCAGGACCGCAGAACGCGGCGCTTGGAATTAGGCCCAGCTGATTTTGGGCATGAATGTCGATTAAGATCAGAGTGAGCGTCGCACCGATAATGGAAAGCGCCATTAATGCGAGCTGAAACCACGGAACTGAGTTTTGCTTGTCAGGGTCTTGGCTTTCCCTGCTTTGATCTTGCATCTTTGAACCTTAACGAGGACCATCCTCAACGAAGTCTTTGGAACATGCTAGGAGGGTTGAGTTTGTGACAGCAGAAGCTGGAGAGAGCCTGAAATTCGCGGCAGCAAGTTCGGACCATCATAAACTGGAAAGCGCGATCGAAAATGTGTGTTCTGAAATCGAGGCGCAGTTTGCAGGTCGAATCCCCGATTTTGCTCTGCTTTTCGTTTCTTCTCCGCACATCTTTCAACAGCGCAACCAACTCTCAAAGCTGGTCGCGAGCTTAATCGAGCGCCTCGGAACGAGCAAGCTCATCGGTTGCTCGGGAAGCGGCGTCATAGGAGATGGCAAAGAATTCGAACAAGAGGCGGCGGTTTCCCTTTTCGCTGGCGCCATACCCGGGGCGAATATTCAGAGCTTCTACTGCAATGAAATTGATCGACGTCGCTGGAAATCAGCGGGAGATTTCGCCGAGCAACTCCCGATCATCAACAGCGACCAAGCCCCTGTATTTCTACTCTCAGACCCCTTCACTTTTAACATCGAAGAGTTCTTAGCTGAGACAGAGCAAGCGTTCCCGGCAGCGCGGATGATTGGTGGCTTAGCGAGCGGGCCCGGCGCTCCTGGCTTGAATGTCTTATTTCATGGCGCCGATATAAAGAACAATGGCGCTGTAGGATTGCAGGTCGAGGGTGACTTCGACTTTCGTTCTGTTGTTTCCCAAGGCTGTCGTCCGATTGGCCGCCCTGGAATCATCACCAAGAGCAAAGGCAACATCATATCCTCTATTCGCGGTCAATCGCCCCTCAAAGAGCTTGAGCACTTAATCTCGGAGTCTGATGAGAGTGAGAGAGAGCTGAT
>JARGOJ010000835.1 GCA_029210225.1 Planctomycetota bacterium | reverse complement strand
CTAAAAAGCGATTGAAGCTCTCTAAAAAAGCGAGCCCCGAAGAGAAAGAGCGCGTCTTAGTCATCGCCGAACTCTCTCAAGTTCTCGCGGCTGTTTGGCGTCAGAAAAAAGGCTTGGACAAGGGTTTGAAAGACTCAGATAAGACCGTCGACCGAGATTTTAGCCGCCGCCAGTCTGTGCTTAAGAAGGTTCTTAAGCGCTATCAAATCAAGCCCATGGCCTACGCCACGACGAACGGTAGCGCGGTGTGCGACGTTCACCTCGCCCCAACGATCATCGCTCCTATTCGCATGGCTCTCGGGGCCATGAAAATGGACGCCGTCCAAACAGAGGCAGGGGAGGACGTGCGATTGAATGATAAGTCGCACCTTTACATCGTCCAGGAATACGGTCTCCCCGACGTAGGCAAGGTCATGGCCGACGTGACCCACGAATTCTTTATCGCTCGCTATCTAGAGCGGACAAACGACGTGTCTAAGGAGCTCTTTCGTATCATTGGAGTGCGCCTCCTGAGAGGCCGGGTGTGGTTCCTCATTTATGACAATCGAGTCGTCATGAAGTCCGAGACGGGTTTTCCTCTCTAAGGACGAGACGCGGTCATGACCCAGATAGGGGTCTTTCCGGTCTTATACTTCTTCATGAAGGTGATTTGACCGCTCTCTTGATTGATCTTGTAGGCGTAAATGTCGTGAGATTTTTGGCACGCGGCATAAAGGAAGAGGCCGTCAGTGTTGATGCAAAACGATCTTGGGAAGCGCCCGGCACTGCAGCGCCCTTGAGCCTTAAGAGCGCCGGTTGTTGGGTCGATAGAGAAGGCCGCGATGCTGTCCTTGCCTAAAGTCCCCGGTTTCAACGGCGCCAAATCGCGATTTGAGACATAAACAAAGCGCCCGTTTGGACTGATCTTCAAGTCGGCGGCGGCGCTCTTCCCTTCGTGGTTCTTGGCTAAGGTTGAGAGAGTTTGAACCAGGGATAAAGACCCATCCTTCCCATCCATTTTCCACGCGCTGAGTCCTCCACCCTTCTCATTCGATGTAAAGCCGAGGTCCAGCGTCGGGTGTGGAAGGAAGTGACGGGGTTGATGGTAATTGTGGGATAGGTCTGGGCCTTGGGCGAAAGGCTTTGTTCCGGCGGTGAGTTGGCCTGTTTTTGCATCGAAATGAAACTGATAAACCTTGTTTGGGCGGGTGTGGGGCACATAGGCGAAGCGCCCAGAGCGATCAAACTCCACGGAGTGGGCGGTCTTTTCGGTCTTCTCCCGATCGACCATTTCGTTTGTGCAGAGACCTTTGTCGATCTTGTAAATCGTGACCTCGCCCGTTCCATAGTGGGCTGCGAGGAGAAAGCGCCCGCTCTTATCTGGACGGATGTAGCAAGTTCGTGCGGCGATCTTTGCGGATTTCACGATCTTGGGGGGCTTTCCTTTTCTTCGACGCAATGTCACGACCACGTTTCCCAGCTTTGGAACAGCGAAGAGCGCAGCGTAGATGAATTTCTTATCTGGGGAGAAGGCGAGGGGGCCGCCTCGACCACCGAGCGCAACTGAGAACTCTTTTTTCAGGGCCCCAGTCTTGGCATCGATTTTGTAGGCGATCAATGCCTTATCATCTGTTGAGGAGAGATAGAGTCTCTCTGTGGCTTCGGAGTGGGCGGTTCCGAGCAAAAGCATGGCGACGACGATGACTGAAATTCTGGGGATGATCATTGATGAGTCTCTCTCTGCTAAGTGATGACCTATGAAAGAACAGTACCGGTGATTCTCGAACAGGACAAGACGTGCTAACCTCTTTCTTTTCTCGGGAATGACGATTTTAGGTGGAAAGAATGCGGGGATTTTTCAAGAAATACTGGAAGCAGATCATCGTTGTCAGTTTTTCCACCATGTTCGGATTGCTTGTAGGGGAAGTTGCTGTCAGGGTTAGCGCCAATGCGAAATACCTTAAGCGGCTGAAGAAGTTGGACGAAGATATTTATGTGCTTGAGGAAAACCCTCTGGTTTACACCCTCAAAGCAAACTTGAAACGGCACAACCGAGTTCGTCCAGATTTGCCCCCGAGCTGGTGGATGCATCTCAACGAGGATGGTCTTCGGGGTCCTCTTCCTAAGAAGGACAAGAAGACGATACTTTGCCTTGGTGATTCCTACACCTTCGGTTGGGCCGTCCACGACGAGGAAAGCTATCCCGCAGTGCTTGGTCAGACGGTGGAGCGAGAGTTTCCCGAGTATCAGGTCATCAACGGGGGTATGCCTGGCTACAACACCATTCAAGAATTTCATTTTCTCAAACGTCACTGGGATCATTGGCAGCCGAAGGTCGTCATTTTAGGGTACGTCGTCAACGACGCAGAGCCTCAGTTAAATGTGCCCTCCGCCCCGGCGGTTAAGTTTCGAGATCAGAGCTCCTGGCTCTGGTACAGCATCACGCGCCAGACAGAGCGCGGCTTGGGAGTGGAGAAGGGGAGCTTAACCCCCAAACTCTATGAACACAGTGGTCAGTATGCTGATGGCTTCGCGAAGGACAGTGTGAAGTGGAAGGAGTCGAGGGAGGCGCTCAAGCAGATCGCTGAGTTCTGTAAGCGCAAGGATGTCCCATTAGTCGTTGTTATGTTTCCAGGCTTTAGCTCGTCTCTAAAGGACGACTATCCATTTAAGAAGATTCATGACGCAGTGGGACAGTGGACGAGCGAGTTGAAAATTGAATTTCGAGATCAATTGGATTTGTTTAAGGGACGCGACTACAAACTGCTCCACGTGCCGTTAGACGGGCATCCAAACTCGAACACCAACAAAGAAATAGCGCTCGACATATATAAGAATTGCTTGAAAGACAAACTTCAAAAGTAAGTCGCAACAACGATTCAATTACTTAAAGCGCTTGGCGGCTTCTTCCCGCACTTCAACGCTCTCATCCTTCAGGGCCCTTTGAATCAGCGGTCTTGTTCTGGAATTGACCTTCAGGCAACGGATGGCGTATTTTCTCAATTGAGGGTCACTCGACTCCAGCGCTCCCAATAAGTCAGCCTCTGCGTCAATACTAATTTCTTGCAGAATTTCCACGACTCTTTCGTTGTGAAAATTGTCATTGCGGCTCAATTGGGCGATGAGTACTGGGATTGACTCGGGCTGAAACTCAATTAAAACGTCGGTCATTGCGCGGCGATTGAAGTGGATGGTTGGGTGATGCATAGCGTCGAGGATAGCCCGGGAAGTCTCAGTCTTATGAGCTTCCAATAGCTCTATTGTGCGGGCTTGTCCTTTCGGGCTTCCGAGCATCTTTGTCACCATGACTGAGGCTGCGACATCTTTGTGTTTCGAGATGAATTCTGCGAGCGCCGTTTCGACAACAGGAGAGCTGTCTTGAACAGCGAGGCAGACCTCCGCTATATCCTGGCGACTTAGATCATTCATAGCGCTGAGTTTGCTAATAGCGCCAGCCTTTGCTAAATCGTTCTCTTCGCGACTGACTTCAATGAGCACCTCTTTATTTTGGAAGAAGCCCGCCAATTCAACTCGAAGTCTGTTGGGGAGAAAACTTGGATTGTAGAGCGCTAGAATGAGGGAGAAGAGAAGGGTGCACAGAAGGCCGAGTTTCTTCTTGTGATTGAACGCCGTTTCTATGAAGCGACGCTGGCGCTCCAGACTTTCAGCGCGCGCAGCGATCTGACGGGCTCGGCGGGCCGCCCGTTGTTGAGTGAGGGGCTCGCGTAGACGAGCTAGACGGGCTCGGCGCTGTCGTCGGCGCAATAGACGCTCATTGACGATTGCGATAGACCGAACATCTGCGCTGGATAAACGAATGACGTCGGTTCTTGGAGCTTCAAGCTTCTCGACCTCGGCCAATTTTTGATTGCAACCAACCGCTGGGCAATCCGAGAGCAGCTCTAGACAATCCAAGTGCACGTAAAAATGCCGACCGCCACAAGATGCGACGGAGTCAATGTTCTGGACATCGTCAAAGCAGGCGGGACAGCGGTACTGAGCTTTGATGTTGCTCGCTTCAACCGCGGTGGAGGCTGCCAACTCTGGAGCCGTTGAGGCCAGCGGAAACTCTTCGAGAAGCTCTCCTCCGCACCCAGGATAGGGGCACAAAATGACGGTGTCGGCGCATTCTTTGTGCACGGAGAGATGATCTTGTGTGCAGGACAGTGTCTCACTCTCGATTTCAAAAGGAGCCAGGCAGGCTGGGCACGATTTGGTGGATTGAGTATCGTTGGCGCTCGATTTTTCATTTAATTGAAATGAAAAGGCGAGCGCCTGCCTGTCCTCGGGAATGAGTTCAAATTTGGCGAGTTCTTGCTTAGAGGCGTTTTCGGTCATGCTTAACGCTCACTTGCTGTCTTCAATTCTCAGCATCGATCTAAAT
>JARGOJ010000834.1 GCA_029210225.1 Planctomycetota bacterium | reverse complement strand
AGCTCTTTGTTCAACTCACAGGACTAGGACAAGTGCTTGTCTTAGACAAACTCCTCCAATCGCCCTTCTCCCTTCACACCACTCTTTTGGAATACATTGACAACGAGATTAATGAAGCCAAAGCTGGGCGGGACGCCCGCATCATGGCGCGCATGAATTCGTTGGCCGAACCACAAATTATTAAAGCGCTCTATCGAGCCTCCCAAGCCGGAGTTCAGATTGACCTGATCGTTCGAGGGATCTGTAGCCTGCGTCCCGGAGTCCCCAATGTCTCCGAGAACATCCGCGTTCGCTCAATACTAGGACGCTTCCTTGAGCACAGCCGGGCCTATTACTTCTACGCTGGGGGTAAAGAGCGCACCTACCTGGCCAGCGCGGATTGGCTCCCCCGCAACTTATTCCGCCGCGCCGAGATTTGCTTCCCTATTGAGAAGAAAGAAATGCGCGACCGAGTGATCTACGAAGCCTTTCAAATCTACATCGATGACAACTCTGCAGGCTGGGACCTCCAAGAAGACGGGACATACAAGAAGGTCGTCCGGAAAGACTCCGAAGACGTTTTTAACGCCCAGGACACGCTCGTTCAATTACTGGCCAATAAAGGCGCGCAAACCCTTCCGACCAAATTCGCGAAGCCCAGGAAATACTAAAGCGACCATCAATCGATCTCGAAATCAACGACCAGACAGTTGTGATCGCTGAGCGGAGAGCGGAGATTGGTTTGAGAGGAGACTTTGAGCTCTGGGGAGAGGGCGATCCAATCAAATTTGGATCGCGTTCCCCAAGAGAACATCGTGTAGTCTTCATTTGAGAAGGGGTCGTCGAGTCCTTTTTGCTCAAGAAAAGCGCGCAGTTGACGCACTTCTAAATTGACGGATTCCCGCCCGTAGATTGTCTTAAGCACGCCCCCAATAGGATTGAAATCTCCGGCGATGAGAGTCGGTCCCTCAATGGACTCCAGGGCGGCGGATAACTGAGCTTTTCTATGGCTCCATTCACAGCGCCAATTCTCAAGATGGGTGTTTATGAAGGTGACTGTTTTAGAGCCCAGCTGACACTCGAATATTTGAGCGTTGCGTTGACCTGAGCGTGGCTCAAAGAGCTCCGGGATATAGGTTTTGCCATCCCAGCGAAGCCTGTCATTGGTTGGTAAAGCACGGGATCGATAATTCTCAATGGGACGCCGAGAAAAGACCGCGTTGCCGTGAGTTCCGCCACCGGGACCACCCTGACGAATAATAGAACGCCAGAGGCTATCGTGTTCGATAAACTCGACGGCGAAGTGCCCGGGCATATCGAGAGCCCCAGAGATCTTCTCGAACATGTCGACCTTGGCGGTTCGCTTGTTGCCACGATCAAGTTCGGTCAGTAGATAGATGTCGGCGTTGAGCGCCTGAAGAAAATGACAGCATTGCTCTGGGAAATAGCCCCGTTCGATGTTCCAGGACACGACTCGGCACTGTCCTCGGGTCATTTCCCAGGTCCTGAGGCTTTGCCCGCCTTGATGAAGCTCTCTAATTCGTAGGTGTTCACCGATAGTCCGCCGTCTTTGGTGATGGACTCGACCATTTTAATGGGGCCGACCCCCTTGGCAAACCAGAGGGTCTTTTCGACGGTTAAGCCGACGTCTTTTGTGATGATAACAACAGGGATGGCTGTGTATTGACCGGCGTTGGTCTTTATGGATTCGGCCTTTTTGACTTGGATGGTCTGCCCCGTCTCGATTTTGGCCGTCAGCTTCTTAAAGGATCCAAGCTTCTTCTTGTTGGCGAAGTCGAAGGAGTCGAAAATCTTCTTCTTACTCGCGTTGACTTTTAGTTTTGAGCCAACGAATTCCACGTGGATCACGTGATCTTTGCCGAACTCCCGCCACTTCAGCACAGTATAGGTACCTTTGCCGCGAAAGCCCCCCTGGGAGCTCATGACGACGGCGTCTTTACGGGTCACCTTGATGCCCGAGCTGACTGTCATGCGCTCAACCTTATAAGTCCACACAGCGCCCTTGGGGAGCGGACAGAGCTTCTGAGCGTCCTCAGCCGCGCTGATTGACGGGGAGAGGATGAGCAGCGCCAGACAGACGCTGGAGAGCGTAGGGGTCAGTAAACGGAGCATGGGTGAGCCTCAAGAACTTTCAGTTGGAGAGTCGAGATCATTCGATGTTGTGAGTCGGATGAGCTCTCGAAGTATTTTAAGGAAAATCGCCGTCTGTGTTTTTTTCCCCGTTAAGAACGTTTAAGTCCTGACACCTTGCGTCATAACACTTTCCAGAAGGATGCCATAAAACATTGCTATCAAGCAACTTAAGAATTGCCCAGCATCAATGGCACGCGTCATGCTTTAGAGAGGCCCATACCCAGCAACCCCTTGAGAGGACAGAGTTATGCGCGTTTTATACGGAATCGTCGGAGAAGGAATGGGCCATGCCACACGAAGCCGCGTTGTTCTCGACCACCTGGTCGCCAACGGTCACGACATTATGGTCGTCGTCTCTGGCCGGGCTTATAAATTTCTGAACGACGTCTATGGCGAGGAGGAGAATGTCAGCATTCAGGAGATTCATGGGCTGAATTTGGCTTACAAAGGCAACGCCATGTCCCTGCGCCGGTCCTTCGAGTTGAATCTCAAGCGTGCTCCGGCCGGTATTCAGCGTAATTACTCAGCTTATAAAAAGGTGGTGGGACGCTTCACCGCCGATGTGGTCATCTCCGACTTTGACTCTTGGGCCTACTTTTATGGCAAGCGCCATGGGGTGCCGGTGATCAGCATTGACAATATGCAAATCTTAAACCGTTGCCAACATGATAGTTATGTCACCAATGGGGGATCCATGTCGTTCCGAATGGCGAAGGCTGCGGTGAAAATGAAAATGCCTGGGGCTGAGCACTACCTGGTCTCTTCTTTCTTTCAGCCGCCTGTGCATAAAGGTCGGACAACGTTGGTCCCGCCGATTCTGCGCCCTGAAATTTTGAACGCCAAGCGCGAGCCTGGAGAGCATGTTCTCGTTTATCAGACCCAGGCGGCGAACGCCGAGTTGATTCGTGGACTCCGAGAGATGCCCTATGAGTTCCGTGTTTATGGATTGGGCCGGGACGAGCAAGTCGGGAACATCAAGTTCTGCCCCTTCTCCCAAGACGGATTTATTGATGACTTAAGAACCGCCAAAGCAGTGGTGGCGGGAGGCGGCTATTCCCTCATGGGAGAGGCGGTGCATCTTCGCGTGCCGATGCTCTCTATGCCGCTTAAAGGGCAGTATGAGCAGCAGTTAAACGCACGATATTTGGATAAGTTGGGATACGGTATGTATGTGCCTGGAGCCTTAGATCTAAAGACTTTGGAGAAGTTTTTGAAAAATACTCCTCAATATGAATTGGCTTTATCCCGATATCGACCACAAGACAACCGCAAACTTTTTCAGCGATTGGACACGCTTTTAGACAAGGTACATCAACGTAGGGCCTTTACCTACGCGGCATAAGTCAGAGATCTAGATTTTTAGCCGGACCCTTCATGCAAGGTTCCGGCCCTTCCGATATTTGGATTGAGGGAAGTTCGTTCGTCAGTAAGAAACCTCAATGAAACGTATGGAAGGTGACTATGGAATACAGCGTCAAATTAAACAATCTCAAGGGGATCACGCTCATTGTGGTCCTCGGCTTCGCGATCAGTCTGATTACAAGCACGGTGGTCGCGTCTCAGGCTTACACATTTAAAGAAGTCCAACACGCCAAACAATCTCAATCAATGACCGTCAAGGGCTATGCCCGGCGCCGAATCAGCTCCGATCTTGGAGTGTGGCGCGTGGCCATTTATGGAGAGCACTCGTCGCTCTCCGAAGCCTACAAGAAAATTGAAGCCTGCAATGCTCAACTTCGCGAGTTATTAACGGATCAGGGCTTTCAAAAGGACGAGATCATGGTCAACGCCATTCAGACCAACACTCACTACAAGCGTGACAAGAAGGGCATCCAAACCCGAGAGATCGTGAGTTATAGCCTCTCGCAGCAATTCGTCATGACCTCCAAAGACGTTCAAAAAATATGGAAGAGCACGGGGGAAGTGACCTCCCTTATCAAGAATGGACACATGATTCATTCGTCCCCAGCGGAGTTCACCATTTCAACCTTGGGCCAAATTAAGGTCGACATTCTCGGGGAGGCCTCGGCGGATGCTCGCAAGCGCGCGGAGGCCATGACTGTCAATACAGGCTGCGCCATTGAGAATGTAAAGAGCGTGCGAATGGGGGTTTTGCAGATCACCCGTCCTCACTCGACGGATGTGAGCAGTTACGGGATCTATAGCACCAGCACCATTGAAAAGGACGCCGCCGTTGTCGTCACCGTCACTTTTGGTGTCGGCGATCCTAAA
>JARGOJ010000005.1:23672-29319 GCA_029210225.1 Planctomycetota bacterium | reverse complement strand
ACACTCCGATTCAATTGTCCAGCGAAACGCTATTGATGCCCTCGGGGCGATCTCTCCATTCGATAAGACGACAATCAACGCCCTTGAATATAAGCGAGGCGACAAGGTTCCTTTCGTTAGAGATGCGGCGGATGACGCTCTGACGGCGATTAGAGAACGAGCGCCAAAGCAATCATGATTGAATCGACGAACGGCGAAAGTCGAGGGGGGAAAGTTCGCGAGGCTTTGAAAATATTGCCTCTGCTTGGGCTTGTGATGGCCGTCGCCCTCGCGATGTACACGCCGAGCGGCCGACACTATGCTCTGGCGACCCTCTATCATCTCGGACCGTCGAAAGCTCGGCAATGGGTCATTGATCAGTGTTCTGAAGGAGAATCTTTCGATGTTGAATTATTGATGCTGGGGGCTGGGGATAAAGAGATTGATGTGCGTCGCAAGTCAATATTGGCCATGGATAGAAATGGCGCACGATCGAGCCTAGCAATCCCATTGCTCATTCAATTGAGTGAGAAGCACGAAGACTATCGAACTCGTGGATCTGCGGTTCATGCATTGGGACATGTGACGGAACAATTTGAGAGCGTCGGCGCGGCCATCTTGCTGGCGACAAAAGACGAGAACATTAATGTCGTTATTGCAGCGGGGATGTCGGCGGACAAATTGAAGAGTAAACTCTCAAATGCTGTCTATAAGTCTATTCAGGATCGAATAGAAGTTCGTGTTCTCATTGACAGCTCCGGAGTGAAGTCGCTGCGTATTCCAGCGAAGTCAGGGTAACTCACCGTCTTCGATGCGCTTGTGAATGTCTCGAAGGACCTCTGGAAGATTTGCCAGACTATCAATCACATAGTGTGCCCCGGCTGCTTTGAACTTCACCCCAATTGTCTTTAGCATTTCTTGGCGCGAAGAGGCCGGGTTTAGAAACTGTTGAATAGCCATTTCATTGCCCGTGCCCGCGACCGCGACGGCCCAGCATCGTGCGTGACGGGCGGCCTCGATACCGACAGCCGTGTCATCAATCTTGACGACATTTGATAGCGGGAAGCAGTTCATTCGCTCACAAGCTTCGTAAATCTGCCAGGGCGCTGGGCGACCGCTCGCGACTTCATCTGAGCAAACTAAAGAGTCTGGGTTGTAGCCTTGAGAATGAGCGAGGGGCAAAACGACGCTCATTAAATCCGTGGTGTAGCCAGTTGTCGATCCCATTTTAATGGAGTTTGCCTTGAGGAAACGAATTGTCTCCAGGGCTCCAGGAATGAGATTGGAAAACTGGGATAGGATCTCTTTCTGAAGGGGGAGGAAGTCGCGATACATGGTGTCAATGTCGCTGTCTTCAGGAGGGCGCCCATGTTTTTGGGTCCATTGTTCGCTGACTTTGGGGAGCGCGAGCACCGCCGCTATGTGGTCACGCTTGGCGGTGCCCATGGGGCCTCGGGCCTGGGCCTCCGTGACGACGATGCCTTGGCGTCGAAAAACCTCAATAAACACTTGAGCAGGGGCGCGGCTCAGCTCGTCAATGACGGTGCCGGCCCAGTCCATGACCACGCCTTGAATGTGGCTGACGGAGGAAGCTGAGCTTACTTTTTTTGCGGATTGATGGCTTGTCTTGTCTTGGCTCTTAGGCTCAATGTTTGTGAGAGTCATAGCGCTTCCCCTATTCCTGCGGTGATTTTTAATTCTGTTTCGGATTCTTCGTTGAAGAGTGACGAAGCGGCGAGCCAATGGTTCCAATAATGCTCCGCCAGGCCAAAGGACATGGTCATGCCCGCGCCCCCAAGTCCGGTGAAAACTCGGACGTTTTTAGTGATCGCTCGACTGTAGTGGCTTTCTCCTGGGGTCTTCGCATAGATACCGTCCCAGCGCCGAGTGATGGTCCAATTTTCCAATTGAAAGATGCGTTTTGCTTCCTTCAAGATTATCTCGTCAATGACTGACTTCCGAAATGGATCGATGTCGTCATCGTATTCGTGGGAGTCCCCAAGAATAATGGAGCCATCGCTTCCTTGAGAGGCCATGACGTGAATGCCGAATTGATCAAAGAGGGGGTTTTCTTCTCCGAAGCGGCGTTTCACAGACTCTAGGGATGGGCAGCTCTCGAAATTTTGATAGTGCCGCAAGGTGAGTCCGCTTGCCAAGTGAGGACCGACGCGCCAGTTCTTTGGCTGGGGACCTGTGGCCATCATTTGGAGCTTGCAACGGGTCATGGGAGAGTTCTCGAAAAAGTCGGGGAAGAGGGATTGAAAATCGGCGCCGTTGCAAATGAGCGTTTTCTCGGCTCTCCACGATTGCCCGTTCGCGGCTTGAATGACTCCGGATTTCACTTGGCTGATATGGGTCTCGAATTGGAATTGAACTTGGTGAGAGGCCTCCAGCCACGGAGGAAGCTGAGAGAGGGCCGCTCTTGGGTCGACGCATAGCTCGGTTGGGCTCCATAGGCTTCCTCGCAGACCTTCTGAGTTCACCCCCTTGCTTTTCGAGAGTGTTTCCTCACGATTGAGCAGGCGGCAATCGTAGCCGTTCTCCTGGGCGTCTTCAGCGAATTCATTGAGAACAGCCCACTCGTCAGCTGCATGGGCTAGATGAAGAGAGCCGCAGGGATTGACCCAGATATCCGAGTTCTCTTTGAGGAAGAGCCAGCGGTCCCTGCTGAGGAGGGCGCTCTGAAGATTGAATCCCGCGCTTTGCCCAATAGGCCAGACCATCCCAAAGTTGCGGATCGATGCGCCTTCAGGCCTGTGGCTTCGGTCGAAGACTATGACGCGAAGCCCGCGTTCGGCGGCGGACCAGGCGTGGGCGAGGCCGACAATCCCCGATCCAATGATTGCAAGGTCGTATCTGTCTTGACTCATGGCAGCTCCCTTAAGGCTTCAGATCACGCGAATCCTAGGCCTCATACATTTCTTTGTCTATGGACAAAATGCGCAAAAGATATGATCTTATGCACGGAGCTGGGAGGTATGTGATTTGGGACAGAGATGGCGGGTCGCGCTGTTAATTCAGACAAGCAGTGATTGGCATCGTCAGGTGCTTCAGGGCATCGCGAACTATGCCTTTGAGCGCGGCGGCTGGGATTTCTTCGTCGAGCATAGGGGGCTTCGTGAGCCAGTGAGCTTGCCGTCTTGGTGGCAGGGGGACGGCGTTATCGGCCGTTTGAATCAAGCAGAACTGCTATGGGAGTTGACGAAACGGGGTTTGCCGAAGGTCAATGTTTCTTGGCTTGGGGAGCATTCACCATCATGTCCGAAGGTCGCCAGCGATGAGCGAGTTTGCGGAGAGATGGCGGCAGAGCATTTCCTGGATAAGGGCTTTTTCAACTTTGCCTTTCTTGGTCCATTGCCGAGTCTGGGCTACAGCGATGCCTTGAAGCAAAGCTATGTCCAGACCATTCAAGGACGGGGTTTTTATTGCTCGGTCTATGTTCACGGTTGCCCAGAGCGCCGTGACCTGAGAGCTTGGTTGAGGGATCTGCCCCGGCCGGCGGCCTTGCTCGTCTGGGACAGTGAATGGGGGCGCGAGGCTCTGAATCAATGCGCGGCAGCGTCCATAAGAGTTCCAGATGATCTGGCGGTTTTGAGCGTGGAGCACGACTCGCTGATGTCGGTGCTCGCGCCGATTCCAATCTCTAGCATTGACCAGGATCCCCTCAGGGTTGGGTATGAGGCGGCGGCGTGTTTAGAGGATCAGATGAACGGGGCAGGGCACCCTGAGGCGCCGCGCTACTTTCCGCCTTTGCGAGTGTCCCAGCGGGCCAGCTCAGATACTCTGGCGACTGAGGATATCGTCCTCGCGGAGGCGTTGACCTTTATTCGTGGCAATGTGACCCGTCCGATTCAGGTCCAGGATGTCGCCGATGCTTGTCATGTGTCGAGGCGAGTCTTGGAGCATCGCTTTGGGCGGACCTTGGGGCGTTCTCCGGCGGCGGAGATTCGCCGAGGGCGTTTAGATATTGTGAAGCGACTCTTGCGTGAGACAGACTGGAGCCAGCGGGAAATATCGCGAAAAGCGGGATTCAATTATCTAGAAGTGATGGCGCGGGCATTTCGGCGAAGTTTTGGAATGACCTTGGGTCAATATCGCTCGCCATTTAAAATGAGCGTACATGGAAGGAGCCAAGGAACGTAACCGATCCCCAGGCTCCAGTTGTGTCAGGATAGTCTATCGCCAACGACGTTTAAACTCACCATTTAGTTTAATCGATTCCGCTCTACCACTGAGCTATCCGCGCGAATTAGGAGGTGAGACTTAGGACATGCGCGGAATCGGATTTGAACCGATGACTGAATCGCAGGTGTAGTGAGTACTTGATTTGGCGAACCTGACGAATGCTGAGCTTCGATGAAGAGATTGATTTTGAGTTGATCGCCACCGTCCACATTCCTGGCGGGGCCTTTCGGCCCCGGTGTTTGCCGTTTCACCACCTCCCAGCGTATTGGGAGGGCAGGATTCGAACCTGCAGTCCAGGATATTTCGGGTTTAGATACTGAGATTAAGCTTCAATTTCAACTTATCATCGTATGTTCTAGCATGTTTCAATTGTCTTTTTAGCGACTGATAGGCTCTCCTTTTTTCACAGACTTAAACCCAGTCAGACCCAGTAAAACCGGGGAGGGCAAAAGGCTATGCTTGGCCTTAATATAGTTCTAAACTTAGACTTTTGTTTCAAATAGGTAGTTAAACAATTGGCGGCCGATCTCATGTTTCGGCGCTGCCGCAGCGTTGGCTTCTTCCCTCGCGTATTTCACCGCTTTACTGAGCGCTTCCATGCGCTCAAGCAGCTCGGCTTTTTGAGGTGCAGGGAGGGCGCCGCTTTGACGAATGGTCTCCCAGTGACCAATGATCGCGTCTTCAGTGATCAATTGAGTCTGCGCTGGGTGCTCCTTCGTTGGAGGGTGGAGCACGATAGGCTTCTGGAGTTTCTTTGTCTTGGTCGTATGAATCGCTGATGTCTTAAAGATGTTGGCGTTGCTGTCGTGGTTCCAATCTTCGGCGGCATCCAAAACGGGAATTTTGCTGACGAAGGTGTGGAGGTCGGTGAGCTGCTTTTCTAGGAAGAGCAGCAGGGTCACAGGAACATCTGTGAGAATTGGTTGGCTTTGGCCTTCGAGGGTCACGTCTGCTTTGGCCTGGCAGTTGGCGTGGTCTTTTTGCGCCGTGATATCGAAGAGTTCTGACAGTTGTTTGCTGACGTCTTTAAGGAGGTCCGAGGCGACCATTTGGACTTTCTTGCGCTCGGGAGGAAAGCGGTCACCGTCTTCGTCTTTTGGCTTGTATTGCTTGGCGAGGCCGTTAAATAAATCTGGCTTTTGCACGGCTTTGTAGGCGTCGGAGAACTTCCGCATGACGCGGCTCTTGATCCCTTTTTCAACGGCTAGCACTTGGTGTAACTTCGTCTCAGACATGAATTTCCTCTATCAACACAAACAGCTCTTTTACTAATGAAGAGAAGTATATTTAGGCGTTTTCCCCAAAATTGCAAGCAAAGTAAATCAAATTTCCCGTTCTGGCCTCATAGACCGGGGCTCTCAAAGCATCTGTCGAAAAAAGTCTGAGGGATGTCAAAGCGTGTGAAGGGTCCGGGCCATGAACGAGCATTGACGTCAGGCATCTTAGCTTCTATTCTGCGCTCGTTCCGACGAGGCTGGCGCAT
>JARGOJ010000005.1:0-23627 GCA_029210225.1 Planctomycetota bacterium | reverse complement strand
AGAGTGTGAATCGAAGCCGTTCTCGCTTCTTTGGTTTCTCATTTGGACTGCTGTGTGGCTCACGCCATTTGGGGTCTTCATGCTCGTGCTTGTCCCAGCCGGCTACGGCCTCTTCGGCACCTCCTGGCCGTCAGGTTTGTTCTATCTGACGGCGACTGCTCTGGGGCTCGCCGCTTATCGGAGCGAGCTGCGTCTCTATCATGATCGTGCTCCAAATCCATGGTCGGGACTCGCGGTTCTTGGCACGCTGCTCTTCGTTCTTGGAGCGTGGTTCTTTGCAGCGTCAGTGTGGCCCGTCTCCGCAGAGATTTGGCAGGAATATGAAAAACTGCAAATGGGCCTGATTCGCATGGATGGGGTTTACTACGCGGCGAAGTTACCCGAGTTAATCTTTCAGCAGTCTTTAATTTTTGTGCTCGTTTGCCGATTCAACGCCATGGGTCACAGGGGTTGGCGATTGATTCGCAGCTTCGCGATTTTATTCGCCCTGATTCACTGCCCGCTCATCATTATGAAAGGACTGGCAGGGCTGCCCTATGTCCTCGCAGCGGCGGGGTCAGCGCTTGTGTTTCCGCCGCTCATCACTCAATTCAGGTGGGGCATAGTTTATTCATTTTGTGCGCATTGGGGAAGCTACGCAGTCGCAGGATTAATCTTGCGCTATCTCGCATTCTAATCCGGTGCTATCAATGGTCATGATTGCAATGAAACCATCGACTCTAGGGAGCTGTGATCTCTCCTGCGACTGATTCTCCACATCCCAGCACCATACATTGCGACGACGACGATGACCACTCGACTCCAAGAAACCCACTCAGGGAGCATCCCTGCTTCGCCAAAAGCGGTCGCGATGGTGCCGGCGCAAAAGAGCGCCATGAGGACGGTCAAATGGACCTTTGGCTGGCTCGGGCTGAACCGAGTCACCAAGACTCCTGCGAGCACGGCCATGACTCCATCGATCACCAGGCTCAGAACCCAAAAAGTGTTGTTTGGAGGATTAGGAACCTCGTCTCCAGGGGGAAGCTGAAAGTGAACTGGGTCGAGGGCTGCGCTGATGGCCATGAGCGCCATCATGAGGATCATCCACGCGATCACGCTGAGCAGCCATGAGATCGCCAGGGCTCCAATACTCTTAATCATGAATGGTCCTTTTTTTGTCTCCCAAGTCTTTGACATCAGTATCGGCGCTTGGGCCTGAGAGCTTAAGTCTCGTTCCGGAAAAGGAACATCGCTCGGCCTTCTAATGTGGCGACCATGGCCTTTTCTACCGAACAGGTTAAAATGATGGAGTTCGAGCAAGCTCAAGAGAAAATGCCGCGGTCGAAGTTTTCGGTCGCCGTACTGTTGTTTTAAGGATTTCTTTTATGTCCGATGCTGGGCAGTTGCCCTATCTGATCAAGCTTCTAGGTGACGATTCGGATACCGTGAGAGCGGCTGTTCACAAAGAGTTACTCACCTTCGGTGATCATTTGCTTAGCCTCATTCAAGATCAGGAAATCCTCCTCGATAAGCATCAAAAATCTCTGATTGATAATCTCCTCAAAGATCATGACCGCAAATGGCTTCGAGACAGCTGGAGCGAATGGACTATCCTCGACGAAGAGCAACGCCTAGAGCAGGCGCTCGGCCGATTGGCCGAGTTTCAAAGCGGACGCGACTATCCCGCCAAGCTCACTCCTCTCCTCGACAAGCTCGCCGAAGAATACGACGCCCTCAACACCATCAAAGATCCCTTCCGGCTCGCTGATTTCCTCTTCAAAGAAAAAGGACTCAAAGGCGCCCGAGCCGACTACTACAAGCCCGACAATAGCAACCTCGTCTACGTCATCGAGCAAAAACGCGGCATTCCTATTAGCCTGGCCTGTATTTACATCCTTGTTGGTAAGCGCCTCGGCCTTGATATTCGAGGTTGCAACTTCCCAGGTCACTTCCTTGCTCGGGCCACGACCAAGGACGAAGTCTTGCTCGTCGATTGTTACGACGCCGGGCGCCTGCTCAGCGATGAGATCATTGTCAACTCCGAAGACACCGAAGGTTACACCGTTCTCAACAGCAAAGATCTCCTGGTCGACAGCTATCACATCGTCGCCCGCGTGCTGCGGAATCTTGTTGAAGCTTATGATCAAGCGGGCTTTGAGGCGGACAGCAAGCTCATGTTTGAGTTGCTCAAGGTCACCGCGCCTCAGGACTAAACCTGAACAATAAATTCTCCTAAGGCCCCATCTAAAACAAGCAACGTACGCTCCTAGAGCATGTTTTTGTGAAAGATGAAAAGCGCATCAATAAATTCCCGCTAAGCTGACCTTCTTGTTGTGACATGTTTCTAGGTCGCTTTAATCGATATTGATTGAAGCGTGAAAAGGGAATCCGGTGTCAATCCGGAACGGTCCCGCCGCTGTGATCAGGAACGAAATCGCGAAACGTCAATGGAGCCCTAGGCTCTGTGAAGGCGCGAGAGTAGATGGCCATTTTATTTGGCCCAGCCTGTAAGTCAGAAGACCTGCCTTGAAATGTTTCCTCTTAAACCCCACGCGGATGGGCAGAGGAGAAGTGTGTAGTCTCGTCGGCAGGCGTGTACCCATCACTTTCATCCCTACCATCTCTCCGCGATTTTTCTCGTTCGCCTCCTCGGCGAAGGAAGCAGGAGAGCCTCAATGTCATCGTACCTCTCGCGCAGCAGCGAAAACGAAGTTCACTACAAAGCATCCCAGCCATTCATGGTCATCAAGAGAAATGGTGATGCGGTTGCCTTTCAACAATCTAGAATTCAAGCCGCTATTAAGAAGGCCTTTATCGCCGTCGGTGAAATGACGTCTTCCAAAGGGAGCGCCTTCCCGGAGACCTTGAAAAAACACACGGAACAGGTCGTCGCAGCTCTCGGACGACGTCTCGCTCGCGGCGGTATTCTCCATGTGGAGGACATTCAAGATCAGGTTGAATTGACTCTCATGCGAGAGGGAGAGCATAAGGTCGCAAGGGCTTATGTGCTGTACAGAGAAAAGCGGGCGATCAAGAGAGGATTGGAGGCACCTGTTGAAGACACCGCGCTTCAATTGACCCTCAAAGATGGCTCCGTTGTCCCTCTGCCTGTTGAGCCTCTTAAAAATCATATTGGAGAAGCCTGTCGGGGCTTCCCAGAGCTCTCGGCGGAGAGAATCTGGCAGGCGGCGACGACGTCATTCTTCGATGGCATGACACAACGCGACATTCACTCGGCCTTAATTATGAGCACCCGCGCCTTAGTGGAAAGAGACCCCGACTATAGTTATGTCGCGGCGCGCTTGTTGCTGTCTGTGATTGAAGAAGAAGTCGCAGGCGCGCTATTCCCAGGGGAATGCATCGCGGAATTTGACGCGACGATGACCTTCAAGAAATACGTTGGCTTTGGTGTCTCGACCGGTCATTTAGATGCGCGATTGCTGGAATTCGATCTTGAACGTATGTCACGGGCGTTGAAGCCTGAGCGCGATGACCAGTTTCAGTATTTGGGACTGCAAACTCTCTACGATCGCTATCTCTTGCATGTTGAAGAGCAACGCTACGAGTTTCCTCAGGCGATGTTTATGCGGATTGCTATGGGACTGGCTTTGCTGGAGACGAATAGGGAAGAGAAGGCGATTGAATTTTACGATGTGCTCTCATCCTTTGATTTCATGTGCTCGACGCCGACCCTTTTCAACAGTGGAAGCACTCGGCCTCAATTGTCGAGTTGTTTTCTAACGACGATTCCCGATGATCTCTCCGGTATTTTTGGCGCGGTGAAAGACAACGCATTGCTCGCGAAATACTCTGGTGGGATTGGTAATGATTGGACACCTGTGAGAGGGATGGGAGCCTTGATAAAAGGGACAAACGGCCAATCTCAGGGTGTCGTTCCATTCATGAAAGTGGCGAATGATACGGCGGTCGCTGTCAATCAAGGCGGGAAGAGGAAAGGCGCGGTGTGTGGCTATCTAGAAACGTGGCACATCGACATTGAAGAGTTCATTGAGTTGAGGAAAAATACCGGGGACGATCGACGGCGAACCCACGACATGAATACCGCTCATTGGATCCCTGATCTATTCATGAAGAGAGTGGAAGACAATGCCGACTGGACTTTATTCTCTCCCGACGAAGTTCCCGACCTCCATGACCTCTATGGGAAAGCGTTCGAAGAGCAGTATTTGAATTACGAAGCTCAAGCGGTCCGAGGTGAGTTGAAAATCGCCAAAACACTTCCGGCTCAGCAGCTCTGGCGCAAGATGCTTGGTTTACTATACGAAACAGGGCATCCCTGGTTGACCTTTAAAGACCCCTGCAACATTCGTTCTCCTCAGCGCCATGTCGGGGTTGTCCATAGCTCGAATCTCTGCACTGAAATTACACTGAACACGAACGAAGAAGAGGTCGCGGTTTGCAATCTTGGATCTATCAATTTAGCTCAGCATTTTAAGGAGGGAGAGAGCATTCTCGATGCCGAAAAGGTGAAGAGGACGATTTCAACGGCGATGCGAATGCTGGACAACGTCATTGATATTAACTTCTATACGATCCCTCAGGCCCGTAGAGCCAATCTTCGCCATCGACCGGTGGGCCTTGGGGTTATGGGTTTTCAAGATTTACTTTTCCAACACCGGACGCCTTACAACTCAGAGGACGCCTGGGAAATCGCAGACAGAGTTCAAGAGCTGGTGAGCTACGAAGCGATTGAAGCATCGTCGAACTTGGCGGTCGAACGAGGACGTTACGCGAGCTTCTCCGGGTCGCTTTGGGATCAGGGGATTCTCCCCATTGATAGCTTGGGCTTGTTGGCAGAAGAGCGTGGTTGCTCTTTGGAAGTGAACTCAAATCAACGTCTCGATTGGGAAAGCTTGCGAAGGAAGGTTCAGGGGCAAGCCATGCGCCACTCAAATTGTTTGGCCATCGCCCCAACCGCGACCATTGCCAATATTTGTGGGGTGAGCCAGTCAATTGAACCGATTTACAAAAACCTCTTCGTGAAGTCGAACATGTCCGGAGAGTTCACCGTTGTGAATCGTTTCCTCGCTCGGGATTTAAAAGAGCGAGGAATCTGGGACGACGTCATGATTCATGACCTGAAGTATTTTGACGGAGTCTTAGGGGCGATCGATCGCATCCCGGAGGACCTGAAAGAGCTCTATCAAACGGCATTCGAGATCAATCCTGAGGCTTTAGTGAACGCGGCTGCGCGACGCCAAAAGTGGTTGGATCAGGCGCAGAGCCTGAACTTATATATGGCAGAACCATCGGGGCCGCGCCTTGACGCTCTCTATCGATTGGCATGGCGCTCTGGCTTGAAGACTACATACTACCTGAGAAGCCTTGGTGCGAGCCACGCGGAGAAGTCGACGACTAGGACCGGAGCCCTAAATGCAGTGAGCAGCGGCCCTCAATCCTGCTCTATCACCGATCCCGATTGCGAAGCTTGTCAATAAGACAGGGCATTGCAATCGTCAGGAAAACAACAGAAATAGAATGGTCAAAGAAGAATGTTAAATTGGACACAGTCGACTCCCAAAGCAGAGTCAAAAGAGTTTAAGCAGCGCAGTCGCCCGGCTCCTGTCAATACTATCCCCCAGCCTGAAGCCCCAAGGGCGAAGGCTCCTGGGGGACAGCGGATCAAAGTTGACGACAAGAAGATTATTAATTGCAAGGCCGATTTGAACCAGTTAGTGCCCTTTAAATACCAATGGGCCTGGGATAAGTATTTGACCGGTTGCGCCAATCATTGGATGCCCCAAGAGATAAACATGACCGCCGATATTGCGTTGTGGCGTTCTTCAAAAGGCTTGAGCGCCGATGAGCGGCGGATTATCAAGCGCAATCTTGGGTTCTTCTCGACCGCCGACTCCTTGGTGGCGAACAACATTGTCTTGGCGGTTTACAAGCACATCACCAACCCGGAGTGTCGGCAGTATTTGCTGCGGCAGGCTTTTGAAGAGGCGCTTCACACTCATGCCTATCAGTATATTATTGAGAGCCTCGGTATGGACGAAGCTGAGGTCTTCAATATGTATCGGGAAGTCGATTCCATTCATGAAAAGGCAGCCTTTGAGTTGCAGTTTACGAAGGAGTTAAACGATCCTCACTTCCAGACCGGAACGGACGCGACAGATCAACGCTTGCTCCGAAACCTCATTGGATTCTATGTGATTATGGAGGGGATATTTTTCTATGTGGGCTTCGTTCAGATGCTCTCCTTCGGCCGCAGGAACAAGATGGCCGGAGCCTCAGAGCAGTTTCAATACATTCTTCGCGATGAAAGTATGCACTGCAACTTCGGCATCGATGTCATCAATCAGATTAAGCTGGAGAATCCACCGCTCTGGACGAAGGATTTTCAGGACGACATCTCCGAATTAATCCGTCAGGCGGTTGAGCTTGAGTATCGCTATGCGGTCGACACGATGCCTCGGGGAGTTCTAGGGCTCAACGCGGAGATGTTCAGTGAATACTTGAGGAGCATCGCGAATCGGCGTTGTGGTCAGATTGGTCTCCCCGAGCTTTATCCAAACGCGAGCAATCCCTTCCCGTGGATGAGCGAGATGCTTGATCTGAAGAAGGAGAAGAACTTCTTTGAGACCCGAGTTATCGAGTATCAGAGCGGCGGATCTTTACAGTGGTAACAAAGCTCGGAGATTTTTTTGACAGTCCGCTTTTTAGCCGGCGTCTTTGAGGCCATACAACGAAAACAAATGGGCGCTCACGAAAATTGAGTGCCCCGGCCCACTATGAGTCCCGATATGCCCGACACGCGTTCTCGCGTGTCCATATCCCCTTTCCTTCCTTTGGATTCGTAGATGCTCTGTCAGTGTTTCCCCCCACCATCAAAAACCTGACAGAGCGGGCCGTTGTTTTTCGATCTTTCATTCCTTGAAGAACAAGCGCGCCTTCTCGAATAGGTGACCTTGCAATTCTATGGGGACTTGTCGAAGTTTCTCTCTGACGCGACTTCGATTTTCTGTGAGGATCGCGACGCCTATGAATGCCGCCTCGCGTATTTCGTTCGTTTGGCGTTTATCTTGGTAAAGCGTTTCATAGTCGGACTGTGTTCCAAAATACTCGAATTCTATCTTCAGTGATCGGAGTGTGAACTCGCGGTTCTTAGCATCTCCTAGGGGCGCATTGTTGAAGCAGGTCGCTAATAAGTGGAGGACCTTAGCTGGCTTTGTTTTATGGATTTGGGACAGGGTTTCTAAATCACCGCGGAGGGGGCTGAATTCCGGGGGAATGGTTGAGGCTTCATTGGAGCGGGATTCAATTGCTTTGATGATCCAATCGAGGCGTTCTGGATACTGTTTGACTTGAATACAGAGGGCTAACAGACTCGCCTCTCGGCGGTCACAGTGATAATCATCAAAAATAAACCGATTCAAAATAGTTTCGAATTGAGCGGGCTCAAGATAAAAGTGCCCCAGGGTGTGAACGACGGTCGTCGGGTTGTTCATGTTCACGGCGAAGTCAAAGAGCTTGTCCCGAGCGCCTTGAGCTTCAGGTAAGAGCTTCGCTAGCTCTTCAAAGTAGACCTGGTAGAAGTTCCCTTCGCTTCCATCGTTCGGAACGCTCGCCTTGTTGAAGCTTTCGACCAAGATTGGAGTGAGCAAGGGGTGAGTCTTTGCCAGTCTTGAGAGGGCACGAATAGCAATGATCCCCAGAGTCTTTCGAGACGCATCGTCGTGGTCGTAATGGAGCAACCATTGCCTAAGCCTCTCGATCCTCGCGCTATCACCGACAGCTATCAGGGCGAGGAAAGCTCCAAAGTTCTCGTGTTGGTGGTCATCGCCGAATTGGCTCATGAAGAGCGCGTCCCCAAAGGGCGTCGTCAGACTCTTCACGATGTCGGGCCAGAGGTCGTGGGCTAGGATTCCTAAGTGCTGAATGGCATCGAGGGCCATTCTCATTTTAGTCCAGCTCCCTGACCGCAATTCCAAGAGCCATTCATCGACTGTCCTCTCCTCGAAACTCCATGGAACACTCGCACGTTTTTTAATGACGAAATCGCTGATTGAGATATTTTTAGACGCGGCGAGGTCATCGGATAAAAGCTCGCTGATTATTCGTCTAAAGGTCATGTTGAACGGGGTATTCCGAGGAGTGATGCGGAGGAAATGATCGAGAAGGCTAGGAATGAGTGCTGAGTCTTCCTTTGCCAAGTGACCCAAAGCGATGATGGCCGCAGTCCCTCTCGAATGGGACCAGTTCGTCCTCGGGTATTCTTCTTCAGCTTCTTCGCTGAGCCAGCGCCAGAGCGTCTCCACGCGGTCTGGGATTCGAAGTGAGATCGTCCCGAGAAAGGTCCCGACACGGTGTACTACGCTCGTCATATCCGGTTCGCTAAAAGCGTTCCAAGAGTCGTTGCTGTATTTGTCGGAGGGAGCGCTGAGGGCTTGGACAATCTTAGGCCAGCAGTTCATTGCCAGAAGCCCAAGTTCACTCAATTCGCAACAGGCGGAAATGATCCGGAATTTGCTCTTTGACTGGAGTTCTAAGTCCCACTCTTCAATTGTTTTGCCCTCATGCTTCCAGTTGGCGCGGACCCGAGCATTCATTAGGGCTTGGGCTATCTGAATATCACGAGGATCGGCATTGTATTGACGTTCTAAGTCTTGCAGGCTGTCGCTCATGGGGTTCCTTTACCCAATCGAAGTTCGGCTATTATTCCATAGCCCTGTCATTGGGGAGCTTCCTAATTCCATATCTCGCTTTCTTGGTCCGCTTGCTCTTTCTCCGTGACGTATGGCACTGGGAATCCTCCAAAAGAATAGGTCGGAGAAGTTGAGGAGGCACGGTGGATCAGCTTGTTTTGCGGTTCAATGCTGCGATTATTGTATTAGTCTGGGGGCTTGGGCTGAGTATTGCGTGGGCCCGATTCGAGGGGCACCAATTAGAATTGGATCTCGCGAAGATCGACCTTGAGCTTCAGTTAGACTCGCTCCATTGCGCGAAGCAGAGGGAGCTTGAAAGCGACTTCTTAAAGCAGCAAAGACTGGGTGAGTTTCAAATTCCTGAACATTTCAAGACTATGAGTTTAGGCCAGGTCGAGCAGGTCTCTTGGACTCGTTTTAAGAAATTGGCCGAGAGTCTGGGAGTGACGGTGTCGCGAGAAGAAAGTGTTTTTCTCGACACTAAAATGTGGGTGAAGGCTTGGAGAGGGTACAAAGGCGAACGCTTTGAGGTCAAGGTTGAAGGGCGTTATGAATCAATCGTCGAGTTGATTTGTACTTTGAATGAAAAAGAGACTCTCTACGAGTGGCTTGGGCTTGATCTTCAGGTGAAGGAAGACGGACCAAATTGCTTTGGGACTTTGCGCTATCGGTTTCGTTTTTTAGTTGTCGACGACTCTTGAAAATTGCTTTTGGCTAAACCTATCGCGCTGTTGGGCGTTTCTGAGAGAGAAAGCGTTACTAATGAAAACAACGTTTTTAATTTCTCTTTGTGCCACTTTGGCTCTTTGTTTGACAGCTTGCAATGGGGCCAAGCATCGCGAAAAATCAGTCTTTAGTAACAATACGCGTGGCAAGAGTCCCTTTCTAATCGGCGATTCGGACTGCAATGCATTTTAGATCGCTGTCGGGGTTCTGAAAGATCCCTTGGAAGCGTCTATGAGCCGCTACCAAGGGATCTCTCTTTCACTCTCGCTTTTCGATTTCTCGACGCAAACGGGAGCGTTCTTTTTGAACGCGGTTGAATATTTGGTGAGTTGACGGGGCGCTTTCCAGATACTGGGTGAGGTCTTCAATGCCTTTCTTACTTTCATTGTATTCGGCGTAGAGCAAGCCACGATAGCCATACCAAACATAGACGTCTTCTGGCTCAAGATTGATAGCGCGGTTGTAGTCGGAGAGGGCCTCTTTGAACTTCTTCCTGCGGCGGTGGATAAAGCCGCGGCGGCCATAGGCGTCGGGGAGGTATGGCTGAAGACGGATGGATTCGTTGAGGTCGGACATCACGTCGTCCCACTGAGCTTCTCGGTAGTCAATACCACCTTTACGAAGACGCACCCAGCGGATTTTGGATCGCTGTAGAAAAATATGGCCGTTTTTCGGTTGAAGTGCGATGGCTTTGTCTAGGTCGCGTAGCGCGTTGTCGTAGTCGTGGAGTAGTCGGCGGATGGTGTCACGGTTGCAGTAGGCGCGCCAGTTCTTCTTGTCGAGGTCAAGGCATTGGGCATAAGCGCGCAGGGCACCTTCTTTGTCGTCTTTCTCTTGAAGCAGTCGACCGTACCAGTAGTGGTTGTCAGAGATCTGGGGCGCGAGGCGAACGGCGTTTCTAAAGTCGTCTTCGGCACCAACAAGGTCAGCTTCCTCAGCGGTCAAGCGAATTTCTCCGCGAACACGGTAAGGATAATAGCCGTCGAGATCGATCTCGATGGCTGCGTTAGAATCTGCCAACGAGCCGACTCTATCACCATTGAGCAGCTTGACGTGAGAACGCAGCCCCAAAGCCATGGCGTTGTCTTTATCAGACGCTAGGACCTTCCTGAGGTCCCTCATAGTGCCGTCCGTGTGGTTTAGGTCAAGGAGGACGTGGGCTCGAAGTACAAGTGCTCCCGGGTCATTTTCGGCGTTCTTGAGGATCACTTCGACGTCTTTGAGGGCCTCGGTATAGTTTCGTTTGAGACGGTTGAGCTCGGCACGAGCGAGGCGAGCTTCCCTGCTTAAGCCTTTTATAGGAAGGGCAGCTTCCACTTGCCCTTCGAGTTCTCGAACACGGGAGTGGGCTTCGAGTAGTGCTTCCTCCTGCATGACCTGTGCGGAACGTTGGGATTGAATCAATTGATGACCGACGAGGCCAAGGGTACTGACTCCCATCGATATGATCATAGCCAAGACGAACTTTCGCGAGCCTCGTGTCGTTGTGCGACTCCGTTGACCAGGGGTCGAGATCTCGATACCCTGAGGTTTAACGGTCAACGTTTCCTCACAACCCATGGCGGAGCAGTGACCATGAGAGCGAAAGCAATCGGAGTGATGCGGCGCCAAGCAAGAGGCACAATATCTGGCTTCACCACGAGCCAGTGAATCATGACAGTAGCTACATGAAAGCGCTATCAAGATAGGTTTTGTCGGTTGGATTGTCACTGTCGCCGTGTCAGTCACGCCCACATCTTTTTTAATGTTCATTTTAATTCCAGCCCAAAGTGAATCTGGTTTGAAAGCCTGCTCGTCGCTCATATCTCTAAGCATTTCATAAGCTGAATTGACTTCGTCTGAAACAAGCTGGCACGCTCCACAAACTTTCAAGTGAGCATCGAGGTCACTTCGTTCGCTCTCCTTGAGAATGTCCAATTGAACTAAACCCAAACTTGATTGAAATTGTCCGCAGTTCATATCTGCCCCTCACTAGAGACGATTCCCCGTCTTCTCAATTCCCTCTCCAAAAGACCGGCGGCAATATTCATTCGATTGCGAATGGCCCGGTCACTGCAGCCATGAATCTCGGCGATCTCCTGAACCTTCAGGGCGCGAACATGGCGCAGAACCAAGACCGATCGATGCTCCGGCGCGAGGGCCAGCAGCGCCTTCTCGACTTCTTTCTTGGTCTCCGCCTTCGTGGCTAAAGCCCTGGCATCGGGCTCTTGAGACGCCTGATCGTCACCGAGTGGCTGTTGGCCTTTCAGATGCTTTTGCCGCTTCAAGCAATCGAGGACCGCGTTGTGAGCGATCTTAAGAATGTATGGCTTGAGCGGTCTCTGAGAGTCGTAGTGGGCCAGACTTCGAAAGAGCTTGGTAAAGGTCTCTTGGACGGCGTCTTCCGCCAAACTTCGATTCCCGAGCATCTTCTGGCTGTAACCGAAGACGTTTCGAGCGTAGCGGTCATAGATAGATTTGAATGCATCCGGGGCGTCTTCACCTCCAGAACGACAAATCTCGACCGCCTGACTATCCGAAATATGAGTCATGCTGAGTAAACTCACGGTGGTCAAACTCCATTGTTTGATTTCTGAGTGCCTTGGCGCTGACACGAATGTTGGGTCGCGCTGAGAGGCATTACTGAGCAATGGAGAAAAGCGGAAGCTAAAAACAAAAAAATTATTTGGCAGACGTGATTTCGCTGAGAAGACGCTTCGCGAGGAGACGATCACTCTCGACGACTGTTTTCGCCGCGATCTTCTCTAATATCATGCGCGCTGTTGCACGGCGAAGGCGCTTGAGGTCCCTAAGCAAGATCTGACGCTCAAAGCCTTCGCCACCATTCTTAGAATAGACGGCTAAAATCTCGCCTTCGTTCTTTTGTGGATCCCAAGCAAGGCAAGAGGTCAGCCAGGCAGCCTTTAGCCGCGCTGTGGCTTCTCCTTTCTCAGAATTGAGGGTCTCCTTGATCTTTTCTGCGATGGCCACAGTCGGCCTCCCACGGCTGTATTGGGCACTAATCAACAAGGCCTCGTCCCATTGCTTTCTTGGAAGTCGGCCCCACATGTGCTCGATATCTTCAGGACTTCCCAGCATGATTAGGCCACGAGTGAATTCTCGGGGAAGGGAATAGGGGCTGCTGAACTGCTCCTCAACTCGCGCAGACTGCAGCTTGCGGCCAAGCAAATTCATGGCTAAGAATGCGGCGCGCAAGTCATGGATGTTCTCCGAATTCAATCCATTTTCAATGCGCTTGTCCCAAGACAACTGCGAAATCTCAGCGGGCAAGTCCGCTGCCTTGCTCTCAAAGTGGGCGATGATTTCAGTCCAGGAGAGCTTCTCATCAACATCTCCAAACCACTTTTGAAGAGCCTGAAAGGCCTCCGATTGTATGCCTCGTTCGAAGAACGGAGCGCGCAGGGCGTAGACGAGGAGTGCGCTGGAAGATGGGTCATTGCGCTCTGCGAGGGCGTGAACCGCCAAGCGCCGGGCGAGAATGTCGCCGAAGATGAGTGACTCTGCGGCGAGGGGCAGGAAGCGCTCGGCTTCGCTAAGCTCTTGAAGCCATTGATCCAGCTCTTTGGAACCCTCCGGGAATTCTCTTTTGTGCTGAAAAGCCAGGCGCCATCGTTCAAAGGAGGCGAGGCTGGCGTTTCGGGCGATGTCTTGCTCGGCGCACTCCAACAACAAGGGCCCAATCCGAGCTTCGCACAAGGCACCAATCTCTCGGACAAGGCTCTCCTGGGTTGCGACGGGCACTTTCTTAAGCTCGGCGGTTAGGCTTAGTCGATCGCCGCGCTGGACACGATCGATCACAAATTGATGATTCAGTCGTCCTTCGATGAGGAAGACATCGGTTGATTTTGATTGAGGAGTAAGGAAATAAAGACCAGCGCTCGCGATGCTAAGGAGTGTGACCAAAATAATCGCGTTGAATATCTGTAGCCAAACTGGAAAGCGGCGAATCTTAATGCCCCATTTCAGGAGCCAGGCTCTCATAAGTACTCCTCGAAGAAACCCTTCACGATCGGTAACACCGTCGTTTCAAAAGGCCCAACCACTTGTTTGGCCGGGGGCAATGCGGATAGGACACGATGTCCATACGATCGAGTCAAGACCCGGCGGTCAAGAATGACCACGATTCCCTGATCTTGTCGAGTCCGAATGAGGCGTCCAAAGCCCTGGCGAAGCTTGAGAATCGCCTGAGGTAACATCATCTCCGTGAACGGTTGCCGCCCCTCCGACTCGATCAATTCAGCCCGCGCTTCTTGCAGAGGATCGGACGGAACTCGAAAGGGGAGCTTGGACACAATCACCAAAGACAGCTGCGACCCAGGGACATCAACTCCTTCCCAAAAAGAATCGGTGCCAAACAAGACGGCGCCCTTGGTATTCCTAAATTTCTCAAGTAAGACGCGGCGACTCGCTTCGCCTTGCTTAAATACAACCAAGCCTCGCTGGAGCAAATGCGATTCGATTTTCCGCGCCACTTGTTGCAAGGTTCGATAGCTCGTGAACAAAACAAAACAGCGACCCTCAGTGATCTCGGTCAGGCGATCAATCACATAACAGGTGTCGTCAATATAGCCTCTCTCTTTGAACTCGGAATGATCACTCGGGATGGCCAAGAGCGCTTGTCGGTGGAAGTCAAAGGGCGACTCGACGCTAAGCTCCTGAACCCGCTCCGAGACTTCTTCTAGGAGACCTAATTGATCTCTTAAAAAGTCAAAGCCCCGGTCCGTGGTCAGCGTCGCTGAGGTTAGGACACCGGCCCCAAGCTTGCTCCATAGAGCGTCACGGAGCAGCGGCGCAATTTTCAGCGGCAAGGCTTTAAAGGTGCCGAGGCGTTGCTTACTGCTAGCCTTACCCAACTCGAACCAGCGGGCATGGCTCTCATCGCCGAGGCGAACCATATGCTTGATGGACTCGACGACATTGTTGAGCCGGGACAAGCTCGCCTCATATTCAAGCAAGAGTCCGTCTATGACGGCGCGGTTCTTCTCGCAGATATTGTCGAGGTTGTCGAGGACCATCTTGCCTCTGTTGGTCAGAATCCCAAGGCGAGAGCGGGCTTCGAGGAGAGGAGAGAGGAGGTCGTCGTACAGGGCTTGTTCGTCTTCGTTGGGGGCCTTGGCTCGAAGCCGGATGGTCGGCGCGTTGGGATTCGCGCTGTCCCTTGGGCGAGCGGCACGGCCAATATCGAAGGCGAGATCGAAGCTCGCTCCGGCGTCTAAGGTGAGAGTGGAGAGGTCTTCTTCGAGGATGCGGCTGGCTTTTTGAAGGGCTTCTTCTTCGAAGTCGGATTGAGCTTGGAGCTTGCTGATTTTTTTTACCAAGGCAGGGATGAGACCACGTCCTTTGCGGGAGCGACTGACGAGCTTTCCAAGGCGCCGCCGCAAGCCATGCTCGGAGAGAATCGTGCCGAAGTATTGTGACGCGATGTCTTCGAGCTTGTGTGCTTCATCGACGATGATGCGGTCGTAGCCCGGCAAAACAGCGGTGGCGTTGAGGGAGCCCATTTCGTGTTTGGTGGCGAGGTCGGCGAAGAGCAAGTGGTGATTGACGATGATGATCTCGGCTTTGCTGGCCTGATGCCTCACGCGGTAGTAGTGACATTCAGAGAAGCGCGGGCAGCGGCCTCCCATGCAGTTGTCTGACTGGCTCTCAACTTTCTCCCAGGCGCCGGGGAGGGGACGAGTGCTCAGCTCCGATCGATCGCCCCGCTTCGTGACCTTGGCCCAATTGACCAGCTGCATAGTCGAACTTTGCTCGGCGTGGTCTTCGAAGCCCTCAATAGAGAGCTTGCCGGCTTCCTCTGCTCGTCTCAGGGAGACATAGTTTGAGCGGCCTTTGATTAGGACAGTGCGAAACTTTGGGAGGAAGCCACGGCGCAAGAAGGGGATGTCCTTCTCGTAGATTTGCTCTTGGAGGTTGATGGTCCCGGTAGAGACAATGATGGTCTTTTCGTTCTTCAGAGCCCAAAGAATGGCTGGGATGAGATAGGCGAAGGTCTTTCCAGTTCCGGTGCCAGCCTCACAGAGTAGAAGCTCTTCTTTGTTCAGGGCGCGAGCGACGGCGCGAGCCATGTTCAGCTGCCCGGCGCGGTGCTCATAGCCGGGGAGGGCTTTGGAGATGAGCCCATCTTCGCCGAGGATGGCGTCGATCTCTTCGTCGCCGACAGGGACAACCCGACTGCCTTTGGGGATGGGAATGACTTCATTGACTTTGGTGGCGTCGTTGTTGACGATGTAAAAGCCGGTGCCTGCCTCGGCGAGCATTGAGGCTATCTGAAGATCTTCATGGGAGGGGACGAGGTAGCCGCTGGGATGGTTATGGATGGCTACATCGGCGCGGGAGGCTTGTCCGATAAGAGCCGGAGCTGCGGTCTGATTGCCTCGGGCGAAGACCTCCACGCGATCGACCACCTCAGATTGATCGCTGACGAAACCTCCAAAGAAGACCTCATGACCGCCCGCTTCGGCGATGGCCCTGCGAATGAATAAGCTCGCTTCGGCGGTGAAGAAGGGCCGGGGAGCTGAGGGCGAGGTGGTCAGTTCAGTCTCCCTTTTTCTCCACGTCGGGAGCGTCTTTTGGGGGTGAGATGACTAGGGAGAGCTCGTTGCTCAATTTCTTCCCTGCGAGGCGATCGTGGCTGGTCCAGCGGATTTTATAGGTTCCTGGAGGAAAAGTCTTGGGAATATCAACGCTGAGAGAGACAAAGATCGACAGGGGCGCTTTCGGGAGCGCGGCGATCTTGTCGACGAGCTTGTCCTTCTTCACGATGACCTTGTCATCGTCGCCAAGGATCTCAACATCAACAATGAGCCAGTAGCGACCCCGTCTGTTCATAGTCATGCCGCGAGGTTTGAAATTGAGGAAGACGCGGCTGCCCGATTCAAAACTAGAGTCGTGAGCGGGTCCGTTATTCACTGTTGAGAGGCGAGCCCGAGTGATTTCGAAGGCGGGGATGTCTTTGGCCGTTGGGTTCTTCGGCAGATCCGCAGGGCCGTAGTCTTTCAGAGGATCGCTGGTGTGAACTTTCAATCCGGCCATTTGAGTGAGGGTGCTGTGTCCATAGTTGCTCAAAACGCGGATCCGAATCCACCGGGCTTTCTTCTTATCGACGGCTTGGAGGGTCGGCCCTTCTTCGTTGGCTTTGAATGAAGCGAGGGGCTCCCAGGGTCCGTCTTTGCTCTTGTCAGCGCCTTCAAAGACAATGTTTTGGGCGGAGATTCCTGGAAACTGGGCGTCCTTGCGATTGACGACTTCGACCTGAGTCACGGTGACGGTCTTTTGCAGAGCATAGATGAACTGCTGAGGCAGCTTTTCTCCGGCTCTGTTGCGCCAGCAAGTGTCTTTGTCGTTGTCGGTGAGGTTCTTGGTGGCGTAGAGGTCGGGATCGTATTGACCATCCGAGGCGACGATTTGGCTCCCGTAGCGGTTTTCCAGGGCGTCTTTGGGACCTTGGGCGACCTTGTCTTCAGCTTCTTTATCTTCGGGCTCTTTTGTTGGTTCTGGCATCGGCTGAGGCTCGAGGGCTGGCTCTTTGACCGGATCGGGAGTCGGTTTTGGGTCGACCTTACCAGCTCCGGGGAGCGGCTCGGGGTCGGGCAAAGGAGTCGATTCGGGAGGAAGCTTTTCCGCGGGGTCGCTTTTCGGTTGAAGGCGCTCGGGCTTAGCAGCGGGGCGCTTCATTTCTGCTTCACGAGGTTTGGTGAAGACGGTCGCTTTGAGTATTGAGTCGATCATCGGCTCAAGGCTCTTTTGATCGGAGGCGCGGCTTCCGAGGATGAAATTGTAAAAGCGTTTGTTGGTGAAGGTTGTGTAGACAAACTCGACGGCGTTTGCGTCCTTGCTTTCTCCGGGGAGGTCGAACTTTATCTTGGCCCAACTGCGTTTGTTGATTTGCACGATGGACGGGTTGTACATCTTTGCTGTTTTGGCGTAATACTTCAGCGCTTCGTCTTCAGTAAAGTTCGGCTTGGGCTCGGAGACTTGGATGGAGAGGTAACTCTCGGGGAAACCTCGGTAGTAGAGAATCCGAAATGGTGAGACTGTTTTCGGCTTCGCGATGGTCCAACCATCAGGAATCGTGGTGGTAAATCCAAAAGGCGAATCGACTTTGTCAGCGGCGAAGCTCGCGCTGGGAAGAAGGAGGATTGCGGCAAGGATAAGTCCTGGCGTTCGACGTCTCATGATCTTCACTCCGAAAACAGGGTCATGGATGGGTTCATAGATGACTGATGGTAGTGACCGAAACCAGACTGTCAATTGACGAGAAGGAGAGGGATTGGAACATTGGAAAACTTTCTCCCGCAAAAAATCGTCGAAATTGTTGGGAACTGCTTGGCTATGGAATGGGACAAAAGGGCCAAGTTATGAAATGATTAATGGGTCGATGTATATCAATACAAGCCAAAGATTGGCTGGAGGTTCGGATGGCACTGACGGGTTACGAAGAGAAAGTTTGGGAAGAAGTCGAGCAATACTTCTCAGAACCAGAAGACAGCGCGTTTGGAAAGTTCTCCCGCGCCGTGTTCAAACCCGTTGAAATGGTCGCGGACCGATTGATTCCTACCAAAATGATGGAGATCATCGGCGACGGTGTCGAAATGGGGTTGAAGACCCTCGGCAAGGTCGCGTCCCAAACAACCGGGGTCAACAGCACCTTAGATGAGTTCGAAAACCTAGGCATGGACGCCGACGATATCGACGACATCCGCGACGCTGACCTCCGCATTATGGATGACGTTTGCGAAGCCGCGATCTCCCAGAATACCTTGTTCGCCGGTCTTGAAGGCGCGGGCTGTGGTATCGGTGGTCTCGCCTTACTCGCCGCTGATATCCCATTGCTCTTGGGCCTGAGCTTTCGCACTGTGCAAAAAATTTCAACCTGCTACGGCTTCGATCCGGATGACGACGGCGAGAAAGCCATCGCCTTCAAGGTCTTTGAGCTCGCGGTTGGAGGAACCCGGGAACGCTACGACAAGTTACTAGAGCTTGAAGCCCTCTCCGATGAGCTTGATGGCCTCGACCCGAAAGAGCGCGCCGAGAAAGCCGCAGTCATGGGAGCCTTGCTTACGACCCGAGAGGTCGTGAAAAAACTTGTTTCTTCCTTACTGAGTCGCAAATTAGTTCAGGCCATTCCTTTGGTCGGCGCCGCCGTGGGTGGAGGCTTTAACTACTACTTCGTCCGTGACGTCGGACAAGTTTCCCAACAGGTCTACCGTCGCCGAGTTCTCAGCCGACGCCGTTCAAGCAAGAAAAAGTCGAGCGAATCTGATAAAAAGGGAGAGTCAAGAGAAGCACATTGATGGGACACCATGACAGCAGAGCATCGATTCGGTCAAATTGCTGTTCAACAGCAATTCATTACCGCTGACCAGCTTCAACGCGCCTTGGACGAACAAGGCCGTCTAAACATGCGTATTGGTGATCTGCTCGTCCAAATGGGCTTCATCAGCAAAGCGCAATCGACCGCCATCGCTAAGTTTCAACATGTCCTCGTCAACAAACTCAACAACGATGACAAGCTCATCGGGGAGATACTTGGCGGAGCTTGTCTCATCCTAGAAGAGATCGGCCAAGGCGCCGTCGGCATCACCTACAAAGCTCACCATCTCAACCTCGACCGTGAAGTTGCTATCAAGGTCCTCACCGAGCAGGCCCTAGGCGACCGCATCGTGGTCGAACGCTTTCGCCGCGAAGCCCGCGCCATCGCCCGGCTCTCACACCCCTCCATCATCGGTGTCTACGACTTCAAAGATGAGGAAGACTTTCCCTACCTCGTCATGGAATACGTCGAAGGGAAATCCCTCCGACAGCTCCTCGACGAACAAGGCTGTCTCCCGTTGAAAGGCGTTGTTTGGACCGCGCTAAAACTAGCGACGGCCCTCGCGGCCGCTCATACGAAGAAAGTCGTCCACAGAGACCTCAAGCCCGAGAACGTCCTCATTTCGAAAAATCGAGACGTGAAGCTGGCCGACTTTGGCCTAACCCGCCTCGATGGCGATATCAGCGCGCTCTCCGATCCTGGCGGCCTCTACGGTACTCCTCAATATATGGCCCCAGAGCAGGCCAAAGGTCTCGACGACGTCGATCATCGCGTCGACTATTATTCCCTCGGAATCATGCTCTTCGAGCTGCTCACCGGCCGCCTTCCTTACACTCAGGCTCAAACCTTGCAATTGCTTAGAGCCCAAACTAGTGAACCTCTCCCAGATATCATAGAGATCGTTCCCAACTGTCCTCCCGATCTCGCCGCGGTCATTAACGAGCTAGCCCACAAAGATCGAGACGCTCGCCTCACCGACACAGCCATTCTGACCGCTCGCCTCCACGATATTGTGTCTCACTGGTCCTCCGTTCCGACAATGTTCCCAGGGGTGACCAAGCGGTTCAGCCGCCCAGGAGAAAACTCAAGTCGCCTGGTGAAGCTGCAAGTGACCGACTCGGTGTTCTTAGAGCAGGTCTTTCATCGGAGCGTCGATTCAGACGGACCCGCGGCTCTCAGAGAGTTGATCTATCGGGATTTGCCTAAGTCGAGCGAGATCGCCTTTAGGGTCGCTGACGACCTCTGGACTCAAGGGCGCGCTGACGACATTGTGAGCATGCACTCCGAGCTTCAAGTCGGAGCAAAGACAGACGAGCGCGTGCTGATCATTGTTGGCCTGGCCTACAGAAAAAACCGTCGCCTCCACGAAGCTTTGACTTGCCTCCGCACCGCGTGCCTCATGAATCGCAAGAGTCATCGCGCTGTCTTTGAGTTTGCCAGAACACTCATCGCTATGGGGCGCCGGGACGACGTTCCAGGCGTTATTCATGAAATGCTCATCGAACACGCCGAAGACCCCGAAGTTCTCGAACGCGCTGGAGAGTTCTTCCACATGGAGCTGGGCAATGACGACCTCGCTATGGAAGCCTATCAACGCGCCCTTGAGCTAAAAACTGAAACCTGGGCTCTATTGCAGCGCATGGGTTGGATTGAACTTGAACGCAACAATGCGCTGTCTGCCGTGCCATACCTGGAAGAGGCGGTTAAGCTCACCCCCCAGCCTGCATTCTCTCTCAAGCTATTGGCGCGGGCTTATCATGAGTTACACCGCATTCAAGATGCTCAAGATTGCTTGAAGCACTCTCTCCAGCTCGATCCCTCCGATATCGATACTCGCATGGGATTGATTCAAACATTGAAGTTCCAAGGGCAATACAAAGAGGTCTTGAAGCTCTGTAAACAAGGCCTTCAAGATCATCCCGGCGATCTTCAATTATCTCTGGAGCGAGGCGAAACCTTGCTCCTCAACGGCGACCATGAGCGTGCGGCAAAGATCTTTCGCCGTGTTCTGAGGTCTCGGAATGACAACGAGCGGGCCAAAACAGGCTTGATCTCTGCGCAGCGGGCCCGACAACAATCGCGTTAAAAGTCTAGTTCAGGGAATCCCAGCTAAAAGTCACGATGTCCTTGTGCTTTGGACATTGGGTCAAATAGCCACAGCCATTTTCGCCGAACTTAATCGGCAAGGGGCCGTGGGAGCTGACCTGATAGACAAATTGCATGGCCTCATGACATTGAGGACAGCGCGGGTAGTTCGCGTTCTGAATCCAAGCGGGCCAGCCACCCAGCTTGTCATGATGGAGACTGTCACAAATCGCCTCGGGGTAGTTCTCCTGAATGGGGAGGTGGTCGAGGACCAAATCGAAGCGCGGACACTCAATTCGGATCTGTTCGTTGTCCCAGTCATAGCTATAAGAAAGCCCTAAACGCTCATGTTCGGCGGGGCGGGGATAGTCGAGAGTATCCTGCCAGGCAACAATGCGCTGTGCAGGAATCAGTTGGGAGTGGCTGCCTTGAAAGCCGTCGCCGTCTGGGTGAACGATACGACTATGTTTAGCCAAATCGACGAAGGCCAAGGACGCGTCCAGGAAGTCGGAGTCGCAATCGTCAGCCTCAAGATATTGGCAATAGAAGAGTTGGAGTAAGCCCGCGCCAAAGCGGTCGGAGAGCTTCTCAGGCAGCTCGGATAAGTTTAGTTGGAAGATGAACTGTAGCGGGCGTTGGCAGCTGCCGCAATCAGGCCAGTCATTTTCATCCTTCAGCCACGGGAGGCCGCCATATTTAGAATCGACGCGGCGACCTTCTCCCGCCTCAATCTCTGGGATCCAAGCGCTTCTCTGATTCAACTCGACCCAATGGGCGAGCTGCGAGCGAACTTCTTTGGTATCCATGAGATCTCTTTTTCTAGGAGAGACTCTTTCTAGGAAAAGCTCTCCAAGGTCAATTCGATTCGACCCCGATCTGAAACCCCAAGCACTTTGACTGGGACACGCTGGCCGTTTTGCAGGTTTTTACCCTTTAGTTCTTCCCTCTCGATTAAGCCTTCAATGCCTTCAAACGGCACAACCTGCGTAAACGGTCCAATAAGATGAGGCGAGGAAGCCCTGTCAAATCATCAAGCAAATCCAAGGCCTTTTGCAGGGCTGCTTCTCCCGGGGCAAAAATTCTCACGAGGCCCTCGTCGTCGACGGAGACCTGACACTCTGATTCGGCCTCAAGGCGCTTGATGTTCTTTCCTCCAGGACCGATCAGGGAACGCATACGATTGAGGGGGATCTGTTTCACAATGGCCCGAGGCACCCCGGCGGAGAACTCACTCCGCGCTGCGGGCAAGATTTTCGCCATTTCCCCGAGGATATGGAGGCGTCCCTGACGCGCTTGCTCAAAGGCCTTCTCCATGATTTCAGAGGATAAGCTACCAATCTTGTTGTCGAGCTGAATCGCGGTGATTCCCTTGCTGGTCCCAGCGACCTTGAAATCCATATCGCCGATGTGGTCTTCGTCGCCGAGGATGTCGGAGAGAATAATGGTCTCATCACCTTCCTGAATCAGTCCCATTGCAATCCCGGCAACCGGCCTCTTCAAAGGAACTCCAGCGTCCATAAGGGACAGGCAAGCGCCACAAACCGTGGCCATTGAGGAGGACCCGTTCGACTCCGAAATGATCGACTCGACTCGCAGGGTGTAGGGAAAACTCTCCCCTTTTGGGAGCACCGCCTGAAGCGCATGCCAAGCGAGATTTCCATGGCCTATCTCCCGTCGGCCGGGTCCTCGCATAGGCCGAGTCTCACCCACAGAGTAGGGAGGGAAGTTGTAGTGAAGTATGAATCGCCGGCGCTCATTGCCATCGGGACCATCGATGAGCTGAGCATCGCGGTCGGAGCCAAGGGTTGCCGTCACCATGGCTTGGGTCTCACCCCGCGTAAAGAGCGCTGAACCATGAGGAGTAGGGAGCCAGGAGACACGCCCCGTGATATCGCGAATGGTTGTGCTGTCGCGACCGTCGACGCGCTTGTTCGCCAGCGTCGTGGCGCGAATTTCCTTCTTCTTAAGCTTGCCAAAGGCTTCCTTCGCCGTCTCTAGATCATCTTCGAAGCTCTCTTTTAGCTCTTTCTGAACTGTCTTGAGGGCGCGAGCTCGCTCGTGTTTAGGAGCAATGGTTAAGGCCGCTTTGATTCCTGGGAGCGTCTTCTCAGTGACCCGGGTGACGATCTCTTCCGGTAGGCTTGGGAGCTCTTCGAGAACTCGTTTTTCCTTTCCGACCGCAGCTTTGGCTTCGTCAATGGCATCAAAGAGGGGCTGCATGGAATCGCTGGCGCGCTTGAAGGCCTCAAGGGCATGTTGCTCGGTCACTTCGTCGCTGCAACCCTCGGCCATCACGATGCCGTCTCGCTTGGCGGCGATGATGAAGTCGAGGTCTAACTCTTTTCTATCACTATAGCTCGGCAAGCCTAACCATTTATTGTTCTTGAAGCCGATGCGGTATGCAGCGACGGGGCCTCCAAAGGGGAGGTCCGAAATCGCTAGCGCCATCGCGGTGCCAGTGAGCGCGAGAGAGCCGACATCGACGTCCGGGTCGTAGCTGAGCAGAGTGACGATAGCTTGGGTGTCAAAGCGGTAGTTGTCGGCGAAGAGCGGGCGTATCGAGCGGTCAATAAAGCGACTGACCAGGATCTCTTGCTCTGTAGCTCGTCCTTCGCGCTTGAAGAAGTTCCCTGGGATGCTTCCGGCGGCGGAGAAGTGCTCGGTAAAGCTGACCGTCAGCGGCAGGAAGTCACCATCTTTTGGTGATTGGGCTCCCGTGACGGCGCAAAGCAAAGTGAGTTTGCCTTGGCGGACGATGATCGAACCGGAGGCTTGTCGAGCGACGACGCCCGTTTCGAACTCGATCTCATGATCGCCAATCTTTACGGTTTTTGTCCACATGGTGCCCCCAG
>JARGOJ010000833.1 GCA_029210225.1 Planctomycetota bacterium | reverse complement strand
CCTTCTTGGCCGCGACCTCTCACCCTCGACCCCAAACCCGGCGAGCGGGTCCTCGACCTCTGCGCCGCCCCCGGAGGCAAGACCACCTACCTCGCGGAGATCATGAACGACAAGGGGCGCATTGTGGCCGTCGACCGCAAGGCCCCACGGCTTCAAAAGGTCGAAGAAGCCTGCGAGCGCCTTGGGCTCACCTGCGTCGAAACGGTGGTCGCAGATGGCCGTGATATGGCCAATTTCCCCCGAGAGCTCTACGACCGCATTCTCCTTGATGCTCCCTGCTCAAACACCGGGGTGCTCAGGCGGCGCCCGGAAGCTCGCTGGCGTTATCAGGCCAAAGAGCAAAAGCGATTTATTCGCGATCAACAAGGACTGATACGCCTCGCGGCAAGTCGACTTAAAAATGGCGGCACTATGCTCTACTCTGTATGTAGCATCGAAGCGGAGGAAGGCTCGGGCATCGTTCAATGGCTGCTCTCTGGAGCGGCTGGAAGACTGGTGCTACGCCAGGAAACCCTTCATTTACCAAGCCTCACAGGAGGCGATGGTGGCTATCAAGCTCTTCTTCAAAAAGTCAGTGAATGAGTTATGACCGAAGCCAGCCCTAGCAATCCCCCGAAAAAAGCCGTCTTCTTCGATGTCGATGGCACTCTCTTAACCAAGAACTCCGGCCCGCTCTACGCCAAGTGGCTCTACAAGCAAGAGCTCATCAGCGGCGGCGACCTCCTCTCCTCTGCCTACTACATGTTGCAATACAAGCTCGACTGGCTCGACGCAACGGCGCTCTACGAAAAGATCGCCAAGCGCTCGCAAGGAGAAGCTGTTGAGATGCACCGTGATCGTGGGCGGCGCTTTTATGATGAGGTTCTTAAGGACATCATCCGCCATCCCCTTGTCAAAGTGCTTGAAGATCACCGCCAAGCGGGGGATGTCGTCGCCATTTTGACGGCGTCAACGCCTATCCTTGTGGATCCTCTGGCTAAAGAGCTGAAGATGGAGCATTTGCTCTGCAGTCAGTTAGAGATTGACGACAACGACTGCTACACCGGAAAGCTCGCCTGCGAGCCTTGTTTTGGAATTGGCAAGGTGAACGCGGCCAAACGATTCTGTGAAACCCATGGGCTTGTCTTTGAAGACTCTGTGGCCTACGCCGATTCAATGACCGATCGACCCTTGTTAGCGGCGGTCAAGCATCCTCGTGTCGTTGAGCCCGACCCTCTGCTTCGTCGGGTGGCGAAAAAAGAGAACTGGCCTATTTGGAGCCCGGAAGCGGCATCAATCGGATAAGAGCAAACGGTTCTTAATAAGACGCGTATCTCTATTTAAGCCAAAGTCGTTTTGTATTGGAGAAGCGGATCTATGTCTAAGTCAATCTTGAAAAGCGTCGCTCTTGCAGGAACCTGTATCGCCATTGGGGTCGGCCTAGGGGCAACCTTCCTGGCAGAGCTCAAAGACGAGTCGGCGATCCTTCAAGATGACGACAGCGCGGCTTACCTCTCTGAAATCCAACGCCTCAAGGCCTCCCTAGCGAACGCCCAAAGTAAAATCAAGCAGCTCCAAGAAGAGGACCTGCTCGCGGCGCGACCCAAGAAGAGGACGACGGCGTTGCCAGCGATCTCACTTCCTGACACAGCGGATGCTCAGAGCAAGGCTGTTGTTGCCAAGCTCAATGAGAGAATCGCCGATCTTCAGAGTGAATTAGAAGCGGAGAAGAAGAAGACCGCGCCGCTCACAGACGAAGAGATGGCGACCAAGGTTCAAGAGCTCAAGGACAAGTTCAACGACGCCTTCGCTCAGAAAGATGGCCAGGCGGCGCTAAAAGCTATGAAAGAACTCGCAAAGCTTGATTCTAGGGCCTTCGAGGCGCGTGTTGAGCTTTGGGCCAAGATGGAGAAGAACAAGTGGCTTGGTCTTGGCTGGCGCGAGCGTCGTGGCTGGTCTAGCCCGGAATTGTTTCACTGGGCGCTCAGCCCCGAGGGCATGAAGATCGCCGATCCTAAAATGGCCAAAGAGTTTCGCAAGACGGCGGTTTGGCTCTTAGCTTTTAGCGAGGACGACCCATCGAAGAAGGCGAAGACCTTTGCCAACTTCCTTGGCACTCTGCCCCTTCCCACAGAGCTCACGGACGAACAGAAGAAGGCTCGCCAAGGACGACGTCGCTGGGAAGCCGACTCCGACCTTTACCGCGCCTCATTGCGGAGCATCGCTCGCATTCCTTCCGATGACAGCGCGCAAATTCTCACGGGCTTAGTCAATAACAACGCCGCCCCAAATGACGTCCGCTTGATCGCCGTTCGTGGCTTGGCTCGTCAAAAGGACGACGCGTCCCTTCAAGCCCTGAAGTTTGCGGCCAATGATGGCGATCCAGATATCCGTCGGACAGCGGAGGTGGGATTGATTCGTCGCGATCCGCCGGTTCAAGGATACCTGATCACTGATGTCACCAAGAATTCCCAGGCTGCGGGTCTTGGCCTTGAAGCCGGGAGCATCATCACCGGGGCTGATGGCAAAACCATGAAGCCAAATGACATTTTTCAGAAGATCTACAAGTCAAAAGATCCGGTCATGGTCTCCGTTTATAAGAAGGGTGTCACGCAGACTTACAAGTTCAAAGGAGGGCAGAGACTGGGTGTCAATGGAGACGAGGTCAGCCCTAAGGCAAACTGAGCGTTGCTGAAGCCGAGGATCTTACTTTTTCCTTGCACCTGATTTCTTGAAGCTGTGAAACTTAAGCGCAAGATACAGGCTGATAGGAAGAGAATAGAGATATGAAATCGAGCTTGAAGTTGTTGGCCTTTGGAATTGCTTTCCTCGCCATTGGGACCATCCTCGGCGCGGAATTTCTAGGTGACATCCAGGAGCCAGTCGACTCGGACACGCCTATCTACGATCAGCAAGCAGAGGTCATGACAGAGCTGCGGCGCTCGTTAAATCAAGCGAGAGCTCGCATTGGCTTGCTTGAGGAACAGCTCGAAGATCCGCTCTTGTCACCGGCTTTCATTCACTCAGGCACCATGACCGCCGCTCGCCTTGAGGCGCTCCGGCAATCCGGCGAGCTCATCAGTGACACCGCAGAGATAAAGAGTGACAGCACAGCGCTCAGTGAGCGCCTTGAAGAGCTAGAGTCAGAGCTTGAGAAAGCCAAGAACGGCGAGATACAGCTGACTGATGCGGAGGTTCAAGCCCGAGTTGCTAGCCTTCAGAACGCCTTCGCTCAAGCAGCCGCAGCCAAGGACGGCGCCAGCGCCATGAAGGCCATGATGGCTCTCTCAAACCTCGACAAGCGCGCTTTCCCGGCCCTGATTGATCTCTGGTCTAAGATGCGCGAGAATGGCTGGTACGGCCTCAACGGGGGTCAGCGTCGCCTCTGGTTCAACGCCAAGGTCTTTCATTGGGCCTTGAACTCCGAGAACATCGGCGGCGATGATAAGAGCGCCAAGGCCTTTAAAATCCAAGCCCTTCGGTACCTTCCCTGGTATGAGACCGACCCCACCAAACAGGCTGAGAGCTACGCTAAGTTTTTAGAAGGCGTAGAGAAGCCAGGCTCTGAGTTAACAGACAAAGAGAAGAAGTTATTAAAGCGTGGTTGGCGCCGGAACGGTGACTTGTTTCGAGGCACTCTTTCCCGCCTCGGCTCCGTTGACGATGCCAAGTCTGCAAAGCTCCTCACTCGATACGCCGATGATCTTGACCTCCCCATCGATGTTCGCGCAATGGCATTGAATGGGCTTGGCCGGCAAAGCGCGAGCTCAAGAGATGTCGAACGTATTATCGAAGAAGGGCTGCGAGATCAAAGCGGGACCATCCGTCGGGCTGCAACCATCGCCCAAGTCCGCCGGAATCCACCAGCTTCTGGCTTGCTCGTTCGGGGCGTCAATAGGAAGAGCCCGCTCTACAAGAAGATTGGCATCGGCAGCGTCATTACCAAATATAACGGTATGAAGATTCGCAATGAGAACGACTTGAAGCGCGCCCTCCGCAAATCCAAAGGCAAGCAAATCACCGTTGAGGTCAACCGCAACGGAATCATCTCTCAGGTCAACGTCGCCGGCGGCAAAGACCTCAGACTCGCCCAAGAACGCATTCGGAAATAACGAGTTGGGTTGAGAGTGCTATCCCAATTCCAAAGATGGGCAGCCGGTGCCGTGAGCCCCATGTATTTTTCGCGTTGCTATAAGCTGTGGGTATTATGAATGGCCATGTAGGGGCGATCCTGTGTGACCGCCCCGGATTAGATATGTGCCCTGGATTTGGTCGAATCACAGGTCAATTCTAGCTGCCCCCAACCGACTAGAAGACTTGTTGTTCTGACATTTCGTTCATCTCTACGCGAGGAGCAACGTGGAGTGTGGCGGCGCGTTCGCGTTCAAGG
>JARGOJ010000832.1 GCA_029210225.1 Planctomycetota bacterium | reverse complement strand
TGGAGGCGTCGAACTTCTTTCACAGCGGGATCTTTGAGAGCGCCGGGGCGAGCACCTCAAAACAAATTGAGACCCTCAAACGTCGTCTCCAAACCTTTTACGACGTCGTGCAAGGCTTGGGGACCGTCCAAAACACAAACGAGCTTCTCAATCAAATCATGCTGAAGCTCTTTGAAGCCTTCCCCCAGTGTGATCGCGGCTTGGTTATGGTCGGGGATAGCATAGATACACTCACGCCCAAAGTAGCGCGCTATAGAGACCCGAAAGCAAGCTCCAACATGCCGATCTCTTCGACAGTGAGTCGAAGGGTTTTTCAAGAGCGCCAGGCCATCCTCTCTAAAGATCTTATGGACGACTCTGATGTCGGTCCCAGCGATACAATCATCCAGTTTCAGCACCGCTCAATGATGTGCGCGCCGCTGCTCTTTCAAGACGACTGCCTGGGCTACATTCTCCTCGACAGTAAAGGCAAAGGCCGCTTCGACCACGATGACTTGTCGTTGCTGACCGGAATCTCCTCCCTCGCCACGATCTTCCTAAAGAATGATAGGCTTCGTCGCCTCAAAGAGATTCAGAAGTATGTTCCCCCGGACCTCGCCGAGCAAATCGCCAATGGTGAGATCGACATGAAGCCGGGCGGCGATGAAAAAACCGGGACTGTGTTCTTCTCCGACTTGATCGGCTTCACATCTATGTCGGAGAAGTTGAGGCCTCATGAGATCATCGAACTCATGAACCGCTACTTCGAGCGCATGGTGGGGATCATCTTCAAGCACCATGGCTACATTGATAAGTACATCGGCGACGCCATCATGGCGGTTTGGGGAGTGCCGACCCCGGTCGAAGACGAAGTGACCCACGCGATCTCTGCAGCCATCGAAATGCAAGTCGCGCTCTTCCTCTTTAACCAAGAGCTTCTCGCTGAAGGAGGCCGGGAGCTCTTCATGGCGATTGGCCTCAACAGCGGTGACTTCATCGCCGGAAACCTTGGCTCTGAGCGTCGGATGGAATACACGGTCCTTGGCGATGCCGTGAACCTGGCCCAGCGCGTTGAATCCAAGGCCGGACGTGGCACCGTCTATATCTCTGAGCCTACCTACGAGCGTGGCGAGCGCAAGGTGCTCGCGTGTCGTTTGAAACCTGCCTTAGTGAAGGGAAAACGGGCCGAGGTGACCATTTATTCGGTGCGTGGGGTCCCTGAAGGGGAAGCGGGCCTCTACCTTATGTGCATGCCATTTGAAGTCACACAAGGGGGCAAGCGCTTCGAGGGGCTATTGACGAAGGCCAAATACCAGGGAGATGGCCGTGTGCTGTCTCAGATCATTGTGCCCTTCACCCCGAAATCTAAATCTCTCACCCTGACTTTTATCTGCCCGGAGATTCCGAGCTTTAAGGTGAAGTTTGCGATTCAGAGAGAGCTGCCTTTAGCGGAGCCGCACGTCGTCTGCCTCAACGGCATGGCCAACGCGAGCAACACCCCGCTTCAGGAGTTAATGGTCGACGGCGACTACATGTCTCCTCGCAGCCCCAACGACATGCCACGAAACAAACCCTTCGAGGTCTGGCAGCATACTCCTGAGTAAGGTCGATCGGGTCTGAACTAGCCTTCAGGTTCTATGGCTGGCTTCTCTGCGAGATCCCCAAGCGCTGTTTTTAATCCGGTGATTAACGAGATGAGTGGTCCGAGAGAATCGCTCTGACCGGTGCCGACTTGGACTTGTTTTAACTCATTGGGAGTGGGCATGGCCGATGCGATCTCAGGGAGCTGCTTTATGAGCTTCAATTTGACTCGCTCAGCGGAGATGAGGTTCTTGATCTTTTGTTCTCGCTCTTCGTTCTCTAAGGCCTTGGCCCGGCGCGCTTGCTCCGCGTTGAAGAGCAAAGTCTCCTTCTCTAACTCGGCCCGAGTATTGGCTAACTCGGCTTCGGCTTCGGCGACGCGAATCTTATTAGCTTCCTGAATTTGCTTGAGTCGCTCCTGGGTTCGTTCGATCTCCAAGGCGATGTCTCGGAGCGCCATTTCCTGGTCTTTCTCGCGGCGGATGATTTGGGTCGCGGCGTGGTCGGCGATTTTCTGCTGCTCAAGCTCTTGCTCAAGTTGATAGCGTCGCCGATCTTCGGCTTGCTCCCGACTGTAACGCTCGATTTCCTTCTCATGGCGCAGGGCGTTGAGTTCTTCCTCAGTCCTGAGCGCGGCAATCTCCGCTTCCTTCTGCTCCGCTTGTTCTTTGACTCGGACAACACGTTGATTCTCAATTTCGGCGAGGCGAGCGACTCGCTCCTGTTCGGCTCGGTAGGGACTTTGGAGGTTCTTCCAAACTTGCGTCGAGCTGACTACAGCCTCTTTGATTTGCACAGTGACGATTTTCAGGCCTAGTCCGCCGCTCTCTTTGCCTCCTTCCGCCACATCACGCAGACGCAGGGTCAGCTCTTCAATGACTGATCGCTTGTCGGTGAGGACCTCGTCGATCTTCATCGTGCTGATCTTGTCTTTCATGGCGGCTTCGGCTTGCTCGCGAAGCTGCACGTTGACCATACCCATGGGGTCTTCAGAGTCAGCGAAGTCGAGCTTGCGATAGGCGGTGTGGATGTCATCAACAATCCACTGCACATACGCTTGACAGAGAATGCCTTGGCGCTCCGCGCAGATACCCGCGGCGTTGATCAGAATGGTCTGAATCGTCGCGGGGACCAAGAGGAATGCGTCGGTTGCTGGGTTGAACTTAAACGAGATTCCTAGGCCGATGTTAATGGGCTCTGGGTGGCCCCGACGGGTGTGAATGACGTAGACGTTCGGGGGCACAACAACTGTTTTCCAACGCCAGAATCCTGTGATTCTTACGCTGAGTGCTTTGTCTAACTCGGAGTGGCGGCTTGCTGAATCCATACTGCGAGGTCTCGATGCCCCTGGGGCTTCTTGAGGAATGAGGTTGCGGACATCGAGGTCCACGATGCCTAAATCGGGCGCAGGCATTTGGCGTTGCATGGCGGGAGCGGGGGAGGCCGCACGTCGCCGAGCTTTCCGTTTTGGGGCGGCTAGCTCGTCCTGAATCAACATCTGGTTGTTCAGCACCTGCTCGAGATACTCGTTTTTAGAATTGATAGACATGGATCCTTGTTTCTTAATGAAGCCTCACGAAGAACTCATGATTCGGACAAGGTCGCCCCGAATCACAATGATCACTTTACAATAATGCGAAGCTGTTTTAGCTCACAATTGGCAAGAATAGGGGGGCTTTTACTTGCTTTCGCCACTTCTTCGGCCGTATCCTCAAAGGGAAGGCACCCTCTGCAAATTGTTTGGCGCGGTCCAGTTTCATGACCCATTCCTTTGACACTTTCCGATACGAATCGGTGGAACTGCTTCTGGCGAAGCCGAGTTTTCGTAATTATGAAATTGAACATGAGATTAGTCGTGGGGGCATGGGGGTCATTTACCTCGCTAAACAGCGGGATTTAGGACGCGTTGTCGCGTTGAAACTCTTGCTCCAGCGCAATCCTAGCGCCAAAGACATCGCCCGCTTTCGCAGAGAAGCATTGTCATTAGCTCAGTTAAAACATCCCAACATTGTGCGTCTCTACGACTTCGGAATAGAGTCGAGTATTCCGTATGTGATCATGGAATACATCGACGGAAAACCTCTCTCAGAGCTCATCGCCGAATCCTATCGATTTACTGGGGAGAGCCCCGACCTCGATCGCTGCCTCAATTGGATTCAATCTATCTGCCGAGCCCTCGCGTATTGCCATGATGGAGGCATCGTTCATCGCGACATTAAGCCAGAGAACATCCTGATTGAAAAAGAGACGGACCGCGCCGTGCTGCTCGATTTTGGCTTGGTGAAAGAAGGGCACGACACGGTGATCGGGGACGCGTCGGGCTTTACTCAGAACCTCTCTCAGAGTGGTGCTATTTATGGGACTCCTGCCTACATGAGCCCGGAGCAACTTGATTCGAGTGAGTATGGTGAGGTCGGGCGAAAATCAGATGTGTGGAGCCTGGGAGCGACCCTCTTCTTTTGCTTGACCGGCGGGACACCCTATCCCGAATTAGGCTTTACTGAGCTCATCACCTGGAGGGTGCGAAATCGGCCGCGTCGCGCTCGAAGCGTGAAGTCGTCGGTTCCTCGCTGGCTAGACAAAGTCTGTGCAGAGGTTCTCGCTAAAGATGTCGATGCTCGTCCTACTATTGAAGAGTTCGCTGAATTACTGGTATTCCCAGAAGAGACTCGGGGTCCTCGCATCGCCGTTCTTGTGGGTGTCCTCACGGTCATGATTTGCACTCTTGGCGCTTTTTTGTTTGTCTTCATGCAGCACGAAGCCGAGCTCGAAAAAATGAAACAAAGTCAAGGCCCGGGCGAAACGTCTAA
>JARGOJ010000831.1 GCA_029210225.1 Planctomycetota bacterium | reverse complement strand
CAGCAAGTCAACTAAGCGCAGAGGAGCCTCTTCTTCGGGAATGTCAGCAATGTCGTCTTACCGCTGCCGCTCGGACCCGTCAATAAGACAATCTCCCCAGGCTGCACAGCCACGCACACATCAAAGAGAATCTGCTTCTTTAATTCTCCTTCACCAAATGAAAAGCAAAGGTCCTTCGCGAGAATCGCTGGCAGTGCTTCCATTAAAACACGTCCGCTGGCTCAGCGTCAGCGAGGCGCCGAATCGCAATGACTCCAGACAACCCACACATAAACAAGGTCGCAAAAAAGACCAGCGCCGCTCGCTCAAAAGTCATGATGATCGGCATCTTTATCGCCTCTGTCGCGATGGAATAAATGCCCATCGCCAGCACAAATCCTGGGACAAAACCAAGCACTGAAAAGAACAAGGCCTGACTCAAAACAACGCGCACTAAATAGCCCTGCTGAAAGCCCATCGCTTTCAAAGTCGCGTAATGCGGCAAATGATTCGCAACCTCGGAGAACAAGATCTGATAGACCACAACAAATCCAATAAAGAAGCCAACAACAGTCCCCATCCCGAAAATGAAATCCAAGGGCTTCGTCTTCCTTAGGTAGGCTTCCTCACCACTCAGCAAAGCCTCATGGGATAAGACCCTCGCCTCGCTTCCAAGAAACTTCGACAGCTCCCCCGCCACCTTCTCAGGGTCCTGCCCCGGCGTCATGCGCACTAATCCAATGTCAACAGTGCTAAGACTGCGACCAGGAAACAAACGAAGGAAGTTCGCCGGGGCGACATAGAGGTTGCCATCAGTGTTAATGGACACACCCACAGACACTCCCCCAACCAAATGCACCTGACGGCGATTGACCTCCGTCACGACTTCCCGCCCCGCCTCTAACTCCCTCGCCACCGGGCCAAAAGTGGGGCGGCTTTGAATATCGAAGGACAGCCGATCCGCCAATTCCAATTGCCCCTTTAACGCTGAATAACCCGGGAGATCCATCATTGGATCCTGAGGGTCCAGTCCGTAAACACTGATTGGGAATTCCTTCAAGCTCCAAGGATTACGAAACACTGCCCGCCCGACATAGAGAGACTGCACCCGCTCCACTGACGGGTGCGCAAGGGCCCGATACAAAACGCTTCGAGGCACAGAGGACGGCTCGAAAATGGACTTCGTTCGTGGACTGACAATGACAATATCGGCGGTCAAGCGCTTCGCCACAGCCAGGCTACTATCTATCGCTCCTCTCCGAATACCTATCTGGACCAGCATTAACATGACGGCGACGACGACTCCTGAAGAGGCCACCACGAGCTTGGTTTTATTGTGACTGACCTGCCGCCAACCAAGGCGAACGCTCGAAGGAACCCTCATCGTCGCGCCCCGCTTCGCGTCTTCGTCCCACCGCCTTGAATATCCGCTCCAATGAATACCTCCGCCCGGGCATTGGAGAGCCCGGAGAGCGCCTTCACGGCCTCAGGGTCCAGGTCAATTCGTACTTCGACAACCCGTGCATCCACGTCGCTCACAGGATCCACAGATAAGACTCTCTGGCGACCAACAAGTCGCCCAATCTCGACGACCCGGCCCCAGTAAACATGTTCTCCCGAAACAATACGAATCCGAGCCTTCATGTTTAATTGAATGCGTTCTATGTCTGCCTCGAAGACCTCCGCGACCACTTGCATATGAGATAAGTCCGCCAATTCAAGAATACCCCGCTCCCCAATCGTCTCCCCTTCACGAGCATGAACAAAGAGCACAGTTCCTGAAATGGGCGCGAGTAATTGAGACGTTTTCAACAGGGTCCTCGTCATGACTAACGCCGCCTGCGCCGACTTCAACTCCGCCGCCGCCACATTCCTGTCGACCTCTCGCACTGTGGACATGGCTGCGAGTTCTTTCGTCAGTCTATTTTTTGAGTGTATGGCGTCATCAAATTGAAACTGATCTCGATCAATCTTTTCTTCCGAGATCGCCTTCGACTGAATCAGACGCTTCGCCCTATTCAATTCCTTTTTTAACAATTGAATGCGCGACTCGATGGCCCGTAACTGGATTGTCTTGGCCTCAATCAACGCCGGGTCAACCCCTGATTCAATCTTCTTTAACCGCGCCGCCGCTGTCACAACGCTCGCTTCAGCCATTTGTACGTCGGCGAGGAGTCGGTTGTGGGTATCGAGGGTGGCGAGCAATTGCCCGGCCTTCACTAAATCTCCTTGAGCGACGTGGAGCTGAGTGATGACAGAGGAGCGTGCGGCGCCCCAGGGAGAGATTCGACGAATACGACTGGCGGGCTCAACCCGCCCCAAGGCGCTGATAGAATCAATCTTGGGGGCGGAGTCTGAGGCGACCTTTTGTTTTTGTTCTGAGGCAAGACCCAATCGTTCGCGAAAGGCAACAATCAAAACGATAGCGATGATCGCAGCCCCAACGAACCAAGCAGTTCGCTTACTTTGCACGGTGGGCTCCCTTCTTCGTCTTCTCTTCGAGTGAGCCTAACGATGAATGAAGAGACGCGTGCTCTGGGGGCAGACCGACGCGTTCGCGAAAGGCTCTGCCAAGTCGATCAAACAGCTCAGCCCCCGGGGTGATTAAGCCGAGCAGTTTCCACACCATCAAGCCGTCTATGGCGAGCCAGAGAATCATTTGCTCAAGCCCTTCCTCTTCTTCCTTCTCTAACAGCCGATCTCGAAGCTCTGCGCCAAACTCTGAGAGGGGCTGAACACTCGATCCGCGATCCGCCGCGACCGTCAGCATGGCCATCAAAAAACTGCCCATGGTGTTTGGGTCGAGGTCCTGCTTTGAGCTCGCTAGTTCTTCCTCGGAGGGGAACATGCAGGTCACGAAACCACGTGCCCATCGCATATTGGGAGTTGGATCCGCAGCAATGCGCTCCATGAGCATCCCCCGCGCCACTTTCGCGAAGTGCTGCAGGGTCCCCTGCAGCAAGTCGTCTTTACTGGGAAAGTGATAGAGCAAGCCACCTTTGCTCACTCCCGCTTGTTTTGCGACAGCTTCGAGGCTCATGGCCGAATAGCCATCCCGCCCGGCTATCACAATAGCCGCCTCGCATATCCTCTTTTTAGACTCGATTGACTTAGACAAAAATCCCCTCCAGACTGTTTTACTGTACCGAGTAGACGGTTTTTGTCAATCAAGCATTCAGATCCTAATCACCCTTCGCCTTCAAGATACGCTAGGAGCTGATTTTTCACCTGACATGGGACGAGCTATCCATGTCCAGAACACCGGGAAAACCCCGCCGTTTAAAAATCTCAAAGAGCATAATCCCCGCCGCCACCGAGACATTCAATGAATCCACCCGCCCCGTCATCGGAATAGAGATAAAGTCGTCGCAAAGCTCAGCGTCCCGCTCACTGAGCCCTCGCCGCTCTTCCCCCAGGAACAATAATGTGGGACGTTTCGACAGGCTTAGCTCATGGTAGGCCTTCTCAGCCTCCCCAGAGCATCCGTAGACCCGGCAGCGGTGCTTAAAGGTCCATTGGGCAATCTCGTGGTGATCGCCTCGCAAGAGCTTCAGCGACATGAGCGAGCCCATGGCTGCCCGCACAGTCCCCGCATCGTAAGGATCGGTCTGAGTCCCCAAGAAAATCACTCCTGATATTCCCGTCGCCTCTGCGGTCCGGAGCATTGATCCCAGATTCCCTGACGACCTGATATGACGCAGTAAGAGCCAATTGGAAGCCCGCTTCGGCCTCGTCGTGCTGAAATCACTCCAGCGCTGTTCAAGGACTGAAACAACGCCCTGAGGCTGACTGCTCTTTGTCAGCGCCCGATAGGGCCCCTCTTTGATCGTCGTCACTGGAATGCCATCCCGCTTTAATTGTCGAATCAGCACCTGCCCGCGAGGAGACTTTAATTCTTTGGGATAGAGAAGAACCTGGAGGATGGGAATGGAGAAGTCCCGGGCTCGACAAAGGGACCGAATACCCTCGGCCAGATAAAGCCCGGCGAGGTCTCTTTGTCCCCGTTGACGCAAGGAAAAGGCCTGCTCAAGAGGACTAAGGCTTAGTTTATTGTTCATAAAACAGGTGTATTCAGCGACCTGCGCGCTGGCCCCAAGGGCAATGGAAGCCGTCGTTGCCGCGCTAGACTGACAAAGTCAGGGCAGCTGTCAACTCAATAAATGAATAATCAAAAGCTCTTTATCGAAGGTGTTTCGATGCTCCCCTCGACTTCAATCAATATGGCTCATTCACTAGAGCCAGTGGGACCCTCAATGTTGTAGTTGACTGTCATTATTTCTAACAGATGTCCATTTGGATCTCTAAAGTAGACTCCTCGACCTCCATAATAATTATTGATGGTCCCATCCTCAAGGGCTCCTGGGTCGCTGCCAATGGTCAGATTTTCTTCTTTGATTCGGCCAA
>JARGOJ010000830.1:934-4386 GCA_029210225.1 Planctomycetota bacterium | reverse complement strand
GCGAGCGTCGACGTTCTTTGAGTCTTCGGCTTGCTCGGGGGCCATGAAGGCGAGGGTTCCCATGACGACGCCGGTCATGGTTTGGCCGCTCTCTTCAGCGGCCTTCGCGACTCCAAAGTCGTTGAGTTTTGGGGTGCTGTTGAGGTCGATGAGGATGTTGTCGGGCTTGATATCCCGGTGGATGACGCCTTTCTCGTGGGCGTAGGCGAGGGCATCGGCGATATCGGCGAGGACCCGCGCCCCGGCTTTTGGCTTCACCTTATCTGCGTCAATGAGTTTCTGTAGGGAGAGACCTTCAACCAACTCCATAGCCATGTAATACATGCGGTCAACCTGACCGCTATCGAGGACCTTCACAATGTGGGGGTGATCATCCAGGCTCGCTGCGGTCTTGGCCTCGGCGACAAAGCGATTCAAAGAGTTGACGCTGGCGTCCTCTCCAGAGATAAGCACTTTCAAAGCGCAGATACGATCGAGGCCTGTATGGCGCGCCTTATAGACGACTCCCATAGCGCCTCGGCCAAGCTCTCCAATCACTTCATAGGGTCCGAGGCTCTTGAGCTCTTTGGCCTGAATATGCTGGGCACCATGAGTATCGGCCATGGAATTTTCAATGCCGTGAGAGTCGAGCTGAGACTGGTTTACGGTGAGGACGTTGTCGGCTGTGTCCGAGGAGTAAGAGTTCTCAAGGGAGGGTTGAACAGCATCAAGACTGTGCTTTGACGACGCTGCGAGGAGCTGGCTTGAAGGTAGTTCCTGGACCGTCGCGAGGTTGTATGGCCCTGAGCTGGCGGCCGAGTTTTGAAGGGGAGGCTGTGAGACAGGAGCGATTTGGCTTGGGGCGCCGAACTGTGTGCCAAAGACGACATTCTTAGTTGGTGCTGGGGTGGGAGCATCGACTTGGGTCCCCATGTGATCGTTGGTCGGGGTGGCGTTTTTTTGCTGAGGCCAAAGACCGGATCTTTGTACGATTTGCTGAAAAGAGAGACCTTCTTGTTGGGCCTGGTACGCGAGGTGACGGAGGCCATTTTGGTCGACGAGGCGTTGTTCGAGCATGACCCGGGCTAAGTGGTGGTCGGCTTCCGTCAGCTGCATGGTGAATCAAACCTCATAAAATTGGCCAATTTTTAGGCTCAAAACATTATTCTAACGCCAATGAATGAAGAAAGACTGAGAGATCTCCTAAGCGCAGTGCAAAATGGTGATGCGTCCATCACCGACGCGGTACACAAACTCCGTGCGCTTCCTTTCTCCGATTTAGGATTTGCAAGGGTTGATCAGCATCGAGGACTTCGTTGCGGATTTCCCGAGGTGATTCTCGCGGAACAAAAAACAGTCCAAGAGACCGTTGAAATTTCCCGAGCGATTCTCGATCAGGGTCACGCGCTCTTGGTCACGAGGGTTCGGGATGATCAAGCGGCGGCGCTTCAAGAGCTCGATGCGAGGCTCATCTTTCACGAGCGAGCTCGCTTGATTAGCACTCCGCTCCCCGAAGTCACCGATCGATCCGCGCCCATCGCAATCCTCGCCGCGGGTACCTCAGATCTTCAAGTCGCGGAAGAAGCGCGAATCACCGCCGCCATGTTTGGCCGCGAAGTTCGCTCACTCTACGACGTGGGCGTCGCCGGTCTTCATCGCTTGATTCCCGAGCTAAGTTGGCTCCAACAAATGTCTGTTTTGGTGGTTGTTGCTGGAATGGATGGAGCGCTCCCAAGCGTGGTTGGGGGTCTCGTGTCCTGCCCGGTCATCGCTGTCCCGACAAGCGTGGGTTACGGTGCAAGTTTTGGCGGAGTGTCGGCGTTGCTGGCCATGCTGAATAGCTGTAGCAGTGGGGTTGTTGTCGTAAATATAGACAATGGGTTTGGGGCCGGTTATGCTGCCGCGCTCATGAATCGGTTTAGTGCTAAGAGTCGATAGTGCCCGCTGAAAACAATAGTTTAGGCTTACCAGAGCTCCCTTCCCGGGCGTCTCACGCTCATAAAGGAGCCGTTGGGCGAGTGCTTGTCATCGCCGGTTCCCCTGGAATGTCTGGTGCGGCCTTCTTGTGCGCTCGGGCCGCCTTGCTGAGCGGAGCTGGAATAGTCACCATCGCTTGCCCTGAGAGCATTCATGACGCCCTCGAAATCAAAACAACCTGCATCATGACCAAGGGGATTCCTGCTCGTGAAGGAGTCTTTGGTCCTTGGTCGGCAGAGAGCCTAAACGAGCTTGTTGGATCATACGATGCCCTGGCTATCGGCCCTGGCGTTGGTGCTCACCCCGCCACCCAACACTTCTTCGCCCGTTGGATTCCCGAGCAAAGCCAAAGGCATCCCTGTGTGATCGACGCTGATGCTCTCAATGCTCTGGCGAAGGATTCCGAGGCCCAGCAGAAACTGAGTGAGTCCGTTGTTCTCACTCCTCACCCTGGCGAGCTTGGACGCTGGCTCTCCCTATCGACGGCAGAGATTCAAAGAGATAGAGCCCGGGTCGCTGGTGAATTCAGTCAGTGTTCTCGGACGACCTTGTTGCTAAAAGGTGAGAAGACCCTGGTGGCCCGAAAGGGTGACCTCTATGAAAACACAACCGGGAACCCGGGGATGGCTACGGCCGGGAGCGGCGATGTATTAACAGGTGTGATCGCGAGTTTTCTTGCGGCGGGATCGTGTCCTTGGGATAGCAGTCGGCTTGGAGCTTATATCCATGGTGCGGCGGGGGACATTGCAGAGAAGAAACGGGGGGCCTTGTCTATGACAGCGATGGACATCTTGAGCGCCCTCAGTGAGAGCATTCGTCAATTTCAGTCTCGTGTCGGAACTTAAGCAGGAGAAACAGTGGGATCTAAGGGCAAAATGAGCAAAGGTCGTGGGCAACCTAAGGCAAGAAAACAACGGTCTAAGAAACGACCGGGAATTGCAAATAGTACTCAGGCTCAGACTCTCGTCCGAGATCGTTCGCGCCGCGTCGCGAATAAAGAGTTGGCTTGGGTCTGCCCCGATCTTGAGTCCCTTGGTTTGCCCGATGAGCAGTTTGATGGCGGCCATTCAAACAAGGACCAGCGCCGTCTGAGGCGGCGCGTACGCTATGAGATCGACCCTGAGGCGTTTGTCGGTCAGGAGCGGGCATACAAAGGTCTGCGCCTGGGCATGTCCATGGCTGCGCCGGGATATCACATCTTCGTGACCGGGCCGGAGGGCTCGGGGCGCAAATCCTTGGTGAAAGCCACCGCTTCGAAGACCGCCTCACCGTTCCCCAAAGCCCGAGATCGCGTCTTAGTGCACGATTTCAAAACAGGCAAGCCCATTCTCCTCACTCTCCCCCGAGGCAAAGGGCAGCGCTTTAAGCAGGAAATGGAGGACCTCTTTGAGTTAATCGGTCAACGCATTAGGCATATGCGTGAAGGTGATGAGTGGCTTCGACGCCGAGAGCTCTTCTTGAAACAACTTGAGCGAAGGGAGAAGGACCTCTTTCAT
>JARGOJ010000830.1:0-924 GCA_029210225.1 Planctomycetota bacterium | reverse complement strand
CAGGATTTTTCGATTCCGAATCCGATGGATGGGGAGCTGCTCTTTAACCTTGATCGTCATCGCTATACGAAGAGCCGCCTCTTAGCTGCTCTCGACCGGGGGACCATTAAGCTGCCGCACAAGCGTCGCCGCTTCAAACAATACGAATCATTGAGCCTTGAGCTTGAAGAGGCACAATGCAAGGCGCGTGTGCTGATGCGTCAGGCTCCGAAACAGCTCCGCCAAATGGAAAAGTCTCTCATTGATCGTTGCGTATCCGGCTATCTAGAAGACTTGAGGGCGGAGTATCCGACGGAGGCAGCGAAGCAATATTTCGATTCTTACGCGCTTGGCATTCTTCAAAACCTTGAGTTCTTTAGTGGAGAGGATGAGGAAGAGCTCAGTATTCCCTATCACTTTCAAGTCAATTTATTGGTTGAGGCTCAACAACTGGCAGACTCAACGCAGCAGGCGCGGGAGAGTCATGGCTCGCTGAAGTCGCTCTTTGGCAGCATCGATGCAGAGCGCCCTGCAGGGGATGCTCCCGAGTTCCTTAAGGTTCGTGCAGGGTCTTTGCTAGAGTGTGACGGTGGCGTCATTATTCTCGATGCCCGGCAACTGAACACAGACTCCGCAGCTTGGAAGAAGCTACGTCATTGCTTGCTCGAAGGGCGCTTGTCCTTGCCCTTAACGCTCTCGACTGTCCATTGCGCGCTGTCTTGCAAAATAGTGATAGTCGGCTCTGAGGATGATTTTCACGAGCTTGTGGAATGTGAAGAGCTTCAGGATGTCTTTAAGATCAAGATTGAAATGGAGACCAGCGTCGTTGCCTCAGATAAGTCGGTGCGCACCTTAGCTGCCAGTTATAGAGACCTTGCCTTGCGTTCGGGCCATCGCCCGCTCAGTTACCTGGCGCTAGAGAGAATGCTTGAGCACGCGGCGCGG
>JARGOJ010000829.1 GCA_029210225.1 Planctomycetota bacterium | reverse complement strand
TGGTCCGGGGCTATCGATTGAGAATGAAGCTCGCAAAGTCCGCTGATCATGAGGGCGCGCACGATAGAGAGTGAATCCGGGTCTAAGTCGACGATGGACCCAATGATGATCTTGCGAATCTCTGGGTCGGGATCGGCGAGGGATTCAATTAACTTAGGAATGACATCGTAACGCTGGGACCTCAACAAACCGAGCGCTCTAAAAACTCGGCGGCGGCGCTCTAAGTCTTCGGTGTCTTTACGAATGAGTAAATTGGGAAAAAGCTTCGGGTGAACCCGTGCGTAATAGGCGACCGCCAAAATCGCCCCCTCAACAAGCTCGGGGTTCTTGTCGTCTAGAGCCCTGAGCAGAATTAATAGCGTCTTGTCATCTCTAGGTGAAACACGGCTTAGAGCTCGGAGCGCCGCCTTACGAACGAGCACATCTTTGTCGTTGCAGGCCGCCTTTATGACGTCGAGACTGGGGCGCGCCTTCATGCCCATGTGACCTAAGGCGAGGGCGGCAAAACGGCGTTTTTGAACGGCCTTCGACTGGAGGTCGGCGGTCCAGTCCTGCAAGCTCTGACCAAAGTGCTTCTCGCCAGCCTCCGCCGAGGCTCGCAATTGAGGGCAAAGAATGAAGAAGGCGCAGAGTAAAACTCGCATTGAAGACATGGACTCACCAAGGGGTACAGATTGGATTTAGGTCCACCATACACCTTGGCAAGCCAGCTGGGACAAGTCGGGATGCTCTTTGTTTAAAAAAGCTCCCGTCCCGGTTGCTGCTCGATCAACAAAGACTCCGCGTTCTCGTCCACAGGCTCTCTCAGGGCGGTTTTAAGCACCTGGGAAAGATCTTCAGCGAAGGTGATCTCAAGCTGCCCTCGAATGTCCTCGGGGAGGTCTTCAAGGTCCGCTGCGTTCTGGCCTGGAAGCAAGATGCGTGTCATTCCGGCGCGAGCGGCCCCGAGCACCTTCTCTTTGATGCCCCCGACCGGCAGCACACGCCCGGCCAGAGTGATTTCACCGGTCATCGCGAGGTCGCGGCAGACGACTTGGCCCGAGAGCGCGCTCACTAAAGCCGTCGCCATCGTCACCCCCGCAGACGGACCATCTTTAGGAACCGCCCCGGCGGGGACATGAATGTGAATGTCACGGTCGAGCTTCTCAGCCGCGATGCCCAGCTTCTCGGCGTTCGAGCGAGCATAGGTCCAAGCGGCTCGGGCCGACTCTTTCATGACGTCTCCAAGCTGACCAGTGAGGACAAGCTGACCTTTACCTGGCATGTCGCTGACCTCGACAAACATGATGTCTCCCCCCATTGGGGTGTAATACATCCCGGTCGCCACCCCCCGCTGATCGACGAGAGATGCTTGCTCGGGCTTTATCTTCGGCCGCCCGAGATAGGTCCGAACGTCCGCCCTGGCGAGGGTTTTCTTGTCGGCCCCGCCACTCGCCACTTCCCGGGCAACTTTTCGAGCCAGGGTCCCGACAACACGCTCAAGCTGCCGCACTCCCGCTTCTCGGGTGTAATAGGTAATCAGCTCGGAGATCGCGGTCTCAGAGATCTCGATTTGCTCGTCGTTCAAGGCGTTCGCTCGGATCTGCCGAGGAACAATGTAACGCCCGGCGATGACGCTCTTTTCTGCCTCTGTGTAACCATGGAATCGAACAACTTCCATACGGTCTAACAAGGGCGAAGGGATCTGCTCGATGAAGTTCGCGGTCGTGACAAAGAGCACTTCGCTGAGGTCGAAAGGCACCCCAAGATAATGGTCGACGAAGCTATCATTCTGCGCCGGATCAAGCACCTCTAACAAGGCGCTCGCAGGGTTGCCCTGAAACGATGCGGAGAGCTTATCGATTTCGTCGAGCAAGACCACTGGGTTCTTCGATCCCGCCTGCCTTAAACCTTGAATGATTCGTCCGGGCATCGCCCCGACATAAGTCCGGCGATGACCGCGAATATCCGCCTCGTCTCTGGCGCCCCCTAAAGAGATGCGGGCGTATTTGCGTCCGAGAGCCCGGGCTATCGACTTCGCGATGGAGGTCTTGCCAACCCCTGGAGGTCCGACAAAGAGTAGTATCGGGCCGTGTCCCTTCTCACTCTCGCCCTTCTTAACAACGTCTTCTTCGGAGCTTTCTTCTGCGTCTTCCCCTTGGGCCCCAAGCGCTTCCTTCTTTTGCTCGACTTTCAACTTTCGAACGGCGAGGAATTCGAGGACCCGATCTTTGGTCTCGGAGAGGCCGTAGTGATCGTCGTCAAGCACCTTGGCGGCGAAGTCCAAGTCGCTTTCGTCTTCGGTCTCAACGCCCCAGGGAAGCTCTGAAATAGTCTCAAGGTAACTGCGAAGCATTTGGCCATCCATGGACTCACCGGAGCGCGACAAACGTCGCAGTTGGCGATCCACTTCCTTGCGAGTCTCAGGAGGCAACGGAAGCGCTTTCAAAGTCTTGGTCAGCTCCTCCAACTCACCGGAGTCATCTCCTTCACCCAGTTCTTTTTGAATGGCGGCGAGTTGTTCCCGGAGCACGGCTTCTCGCTGCCTGTCCCCGAGCTTCTCCTGCACCTTCGAGCGGATCTCTTTCTGAGCGTCTAGAACCTGGATGTGTTTCTGAAGCTTCACCAAGACCTGGCGCATTCGCTGCTCAATGGAGAGCTCTTCAAGCAGGCTCTGCTTATCGTCAACGGAGATGTCGAGGGAGTTGGCGATCACATCGGCGAGTTGTCCCGGGTCGTCAATATCTTGAACAAAACCCTTCACGAAGTCTTCGGGGATGTCCGCTTTTTTAGCGGCTTTCAGCGCCTGATCCCGGAGCTCTCGGTGGAGACCGATAAAAGTCGCATCATTGGGGTTGGGGGGAGGAAATTCCTCGATCTCCCGCACCGTCGCTTCAAGGAAGCGCTCGCCCTCAACGTAGCGGATGGCGGTGCCTCGGGCCTCGCCTTCAAGCAAGAGCTGCAGGCTGCCAGCTTGTTTTTGGACCTGTGTGATCTTGGTGATGGTGCCAATGCTGTGAAGGTTGTCGAGCTTAACTTCTTCGCTCGCATCTTTCTGCGCCACAACAAAAACCTTGGCTTCCTCGTTATCAAGCGCATCTTTGATAGCGCGAAGAGTGCCGGGTCGACCTGCTCTCACCAAGGTTGGTGCGCCAGGAAAGAGCACCATGTCTCGGAGTGGAATCACAGGAATCTTCTGAATATCATTCATTTATCTCGACCCTTCGTATTTGGGGATAGTTTTTGGAATGGACGAGCTTAGGGCAAATGCAATGCCATTTGGAGTGTTTGCGTTTCTGGCGCGCGACGAAGTTTATGAGTCCTTTTATTTAACCGGTGTCCCTGCCGATCTGTCAGATTTCATTGTCACATTGACACAATTATTCAGCTGTTTAGTAAGAACTGTACAAAGTGGCCAATCGATCCTCAAAAGCAGCTCTGAAAGCGCGGGAATTTACGCAATCGCTCTGTGAATGATCTGAATTTATGAACTTTTGAATCGACATCTTTGGGCTCGAAACATAAAGTGCTCGCACATTTTGGACAGGGCATGTCTTTAGCCACGAACTTCGAGCGAAAAAGTCAGTCAAGAACGAGGAAACCCATGCCAGAAAATTTCGAGCTTAACGCCCACGGAATTACAGTTACCCACATCACTCGCAACGCCTCCCCCGCGATGCTTATTGAGCACGCCTTGCGCTTCGAAGAGGGCTCAGCCCTTTCTGAAACCGGCGCACTCATCGCCTACTCTGGCGAGAAGACCGGCCGGAGTCCTAAGGACAAGCGGATCGTCTGTAGCAAAGGCGTCCAAGACGACGTCTGGTGGGGCGACATCAATATTCAAATTGATGAAGAGATCTTCTCCATCAACCAAGAGCGGGCCATCGACTACCTCAACACACAGAAGCATTTGTTCTGCGTGGATGCCTACGCCGGTTGGGATAAGACTCACCGTATTAAAGTCCGCATTATCTGCGCCCGCGCCTATCACGCGCTCTTCATGCACAACATGCTCATCCGCCTGGATGACGAAGAGCTCGCGAACTTTGGTGAGCCCGACTATGTGGTCTACAACGCTGGCGCCTTCCCCGCCAACAGCCGCACTCGCGGAATGACATCAAAAACAAGCGTCGACTTACACCTCTACCAAAAAGAGCTCGTGATCCTCGGAACTGAATACGCCGGTGAAATGAAAAAAGGCGTCTTCACCATCATGAACTACCTCATGCCAAAACTTGGCAACCTCTCCATGCACTGCTCCTCAACCGAGGACACGAAGACTGGCGAGAGCTCAATCTTGTTCGGTCTCTCTGGAACAGGTAAGACAACCCTCTCCGCCGATCCTCACCGCTTACTCATCGGCGACGACGAGCACTGCTGGACCGACAACGGCGTCTGCTCGTGGGCCATCG
>JARGOJ010000828.1 GCA_029210225.1 Planctomycetota bacterium | reverse complement strand
AACCAACCCGCCTGTCACGCATTCCCAAACGCCTCGATTTTGAATGGCGAGACGGACAAATTAAAGTTCGAGCCGACGGCCGGACAATTTTTCAAGTGCCCTGGAATGATTCTCAATCACGCTTAAGAGTCGTGCTGGCAGGAATTAGCCGGGCGGAAGACGTTGTCTCCTTCAATAACTTGAGTATAAAAGGTGACGTCGGAAGGGTTTGGCTTCGCAAGACTGTTGGCGCCGCTGAAGCAAGGCTAAGAGCCGTGATGTCCGGGGCGGATGACCTCGCTATCTACAGTCGAAACGCCGGAAATAAACGTCGCCACGAGCAATTAGATCACCGAGTGTCCGCAGAGGATTCCTATGCGGTGACTGGATTGAGTCGCGAGATAAAGATTCAGTACAAAAGCGCGAGAGCTGGAGTGCGGTCTTCGAAGATTAAGGGATTCTTAGCAGGGCTCTCCGAGCTGCAGAAGATTGTCGACAAGGTGCCGGGCTTCGCCGCCGCGCACTATCGCCTCGCCCTCGGAGAACGGAGGCTCGGGCGTAAGTCGAGGGCTCTTTTCAATGCTGCTATGGCCGTTGATTCTTGCCCAGGTTTCTATGAAGCGATGACCTTAAGGTCGCTGCTGTTAATTGACTCAAAGAAGACCGACGAGGCCATGAAGTGGGCCGAGCGTGCGCTGCAATTAAAACCCGACCATGCCTTGGCTCACTACGCTCGCGGGCGGCTTTACTTCCTGGACAGTCGCTTGAAAGAGGCATTTAAAGACCTGGAAATGTCCGTCGCCCTCGATCCTTGGAACAGCGACGCTGTGACGCTTAAGCGCAATATCAGTTATGTGTTAGAGGGGCCTCCCTGGGAGAGAACCTTTGTTCATGAGACCGAGAACTACCGTGTTGAGACTGATATCTCCCAAACGAAGGCGGAGTATTATGGACGGCATTTAGAGGCTATTCGGTCCTTTTATTGCGAGCAGTTCGGTGTCGATGCTTACATTGAGAAAAAGAAAAAAGCCCGGGTTTTAATCTTTGATACGCGAGAGGGATTTCACAGCTATGCCAAGCTGACCACAGACGACCGCGTTGAGTCATTTCTCGGCTATTATCATCCTCGTTTTCAACAGCTGCTTCTCTATGAAGATCGGAAAGATGTCAAAGGCACAGAAACTCTGCGAGTGCTTTACCACGAAGGCTTTCATCAATTCACCCATGGCCTCATTCCTCAGATGCCGTTCTGGCTCGCCGAAGGACTAGCGGAGTATTATGCAGGATCAAGAATTGAGAGCGGCGCTGTCGTGGCCCGAGGAACCCTGCACAAAGGACGAATTCGAGACTTGAAGCGCTATCTCACCGGGCGTGCGCCCATATCATTTAAGAAGCTTATGTTAGAGACGCCCTCAGAGTTCTATTCTGGGCCTGTCGCTGTCAAATACGCCCAAGCCTGGTCGATGTGTCATTTCTTCTGTCACGGCTCTGACAAGAGCTTGAGGACCCTGCTCTTTCGCTATGTTCGCTTATTAAAAACGGGCAAAGACAGCAAAGAGTCCTTCGATGAAACTTTTGGCAAGATCAAATTGAAGACCGTTGAACGAGCTTGGCTCCGGCATGTCAAGGCCTGGAAGTCATAGCGGTGTCTCGCACCATTGAATGGGCGGGGAATGGCCGCTCTCACTGTTCTAAAAAACTACGATTGAAATATTGGCGATAAAACGTTTGAGGAAGTGGTGATGCCTATGAGAAAAGTGAGTTTTATTGTCAGCTTGCTTTGTATTGGGGCCTTTGCTGCCGTCTTACAAGGTAAAGATAGAGTCGTGAAGCGGGACATTGTGTCCCAGAAATCAATTGGGGAATACGCTTGTGGCCCCTGTGCTTTTGTTAACTGTCTCAGTTGGGGATCTCCGAGTCTTCGGGCATCGGTTAAAAAAATCAAAGGGAAGACCCTCGAAGATAAAGTAAAGAAGTTGATTGAACTCTATGGTGCAAAGCCTTCTGAAGGCTACGCCAAGAAGCGTCCTCGTTATGAAGAGACAAGTGGGCTGACCTGGGTCGACATGGTCTACTTTGGAAATGATTTCTTGAAGGATCGAGGAATCAATTGGCGATTGAAGGGTCAGTATCTCGACCGCGGTGAGAAAGAGACGTTAGGAGCTCATCTTCGCCGGGTTCATAGGCGTTATCAGAAGTCGATTAAGAAGGGCGTCCCAGTCGTGACATCGATTCGATCTTTTGGTCCATACTACGATGAAGAGAAGAAAGCTCATTTCTGGAAGGGTCTCGCCGGGCACTGGGTGACGGTGGTTAAAGTTCAGGAGACTCTCGCTGAGAATGAAAAGAGCTTCTGGTTTCAGTATGTGGATCCCTTCTCTGGTCAGCTCGAACACGGGACGGTCTACTTTGATGAAGCTCGTAATTTCACTGCGATTAAAGGCGATTCAAAGACTTTCAAATGGGTTGGGAATCGGGCGTTCCTTTGCATCAATGCGCCATCACTCAGGCTTTATACTCAAGATCAGAAGTGGTATTTCCGAACAGTCATCACCCTGAACTATGCCGTCTATCGGGATTGATCGTCGTCTTGAAAAATCTAGCCCTCCCTAAGAGATCTCCTACAGGCCCTAGGGAGGACTGTAGGAGATGTTCCAAAGAAGAACTATTCACGCGAATCATTGTTCTTTGGGAAGGGAAGAAGAGAAGAGTGTATTTCACGGCTTTACAATTGATTGCCTAAAGAATCACAGCGTTGGCTGACACAGTGTTGACTGTCAATCGAAATCGCTGATCTTTGAGCGCCTGAGAACGTCGTGTAAATTTGTGCTCGCATTAGAGGCAAAAGCTTCAATGAACTCGTAGCCGGGTTTGAATTCTCCCATGGCATCCGCGTAGGGATCTCGACGGAGTTTATTCACCATGTCTTGGACATTCTCATAGGCCTTTTTTGTTGTTCGGATATGTTTGACTCGATCAACTTCGTTCTTCTCTCGATCGGCTTTATTCCACTGCCGACGGCATTTATCTGCCTTGTCTAACTCCAATTTAATATTCTCAAGCTCTTGCCTATGATCGAGCGCTGGCTCGGCCTTTGGAATTGCCAGAAGAAAGCCTGCCAGGATTAAGACTCCGATGGAACTAAGAACGGCAATTGGGATCCATTCATTCTTTTTCTCAGACATAGTTTCTCTCTCCAGGTTCCTTAGCTGTTCCCATTTCAACTGTTCTAATTCTCTTAGCGCCCAAGGGGCGCTGTCAGGACTTCGTCAGTGCCGCCAATGTTGAGTTCTGGGGTTGCGAATGTGACTTGTTTGAAACCTGCTTCGATCGCTTTATTGACTGCCGACATGACATAGCCATGAGGAACTTGCTGACGAGCATCAATAATTAACTCGGCGCGTTTCGGGGCGTTTCTTTTCAACCGCTTAAGGTCTTCACAAAGCTTCGACCAAACGGCGTGCTCGCCATCGTCCTGACTGAGTTCCCCGGGCTTGTTGTAAGTGTTTTGCCCCATTTTAAGGACGACGTGGCCCTTACTTTCTAAGTCATTTGGGTTTTTAATGGGGCTACCATCTTTTCTTTGCCACAGGAGCTTGACGCGGTAGTCATTGAGAAGCACGCAATGTCCACGGTGTAAATCTTTCGGCAGATAGACTTCAATATCGCCTTCGGAGGCTTCGACTGAGAGGCTTAAAATGAAGAATGCTAAGAGCAGAAATGTGGCATCAATAAATGCTGTTAGGTTCGGCTTTTCATTGATAATTGCTGGGGGAAAACGCTTGCGCTTTCGTATGGGAGCCTTTGTTTTTCGGACTTTTTTTAACTTTTTAACAGTCTTCTTAAACATTGTGAACTCCCAATAATTAACTTACTAGAGCCCTGCAATAAAGTCTCACCATACTTATTGGAGACAATGAATTGAGGAAACTCGCGCCTTGTTATGACTTTATTACCCCTAGGGCGGCGCAAGAGTTCCTCAATTTTCATTATTTTATTTCTTAGCCAAGGCCCTCTGACGCAAAGCCTTGAATTTACTCTGTAAGCTCGCAGAACAGGCCGCTAACCAACCGGAATTCTCAAAGTTTGCCACCGAAGTGATAATGTCCTTGTAGTCACCTCGCTCATAGGCGATCTCTAAGAGGCGCAGGGCGACGCTCATACGGGCGTCTGTATAGCGTGATTCTGGCAAAGCATAGCGACCTTTGAGATCGTCATAATCACTCTCTTCAAGCCGACTGATCAAGAGGTAGTAGTTGTTCCAAGCCTCCTGGACGGAGTTGACCAAGTCGTTCTTATTACCAGTCTTCTGGTATTGAAGCCAAGAGGCCTTAGCGAGCCCTGAGGAGACCATTAAGTTGGACTTAAAGCGCTGTCTGAGGACCATAAGATCGCGCTTCCCATAGCTCCGA
>JARGOJ010000827.1 GCA_029210225.1 Planctomycetota bacterium | reverse complement strand
CAAATCGCTGGAGAGCGCGTGTTGGAAGGCTAACCACTCGGTTGTAGAGACGGGAAAACCATAAGATCGGAGGGTGTAGAGAAACTCTTGGAACATCGGGCCACTTTCAACGGTTCTTCTTTACATCTTTGGGCAGGATCACGGTGTCCTTGCTTCGAGGATCTCGCCCCCCGATGATGGCGTTGATGACCCGCAACTTCTTCTTATTCACCGAGTAGCTGATGACGACTCGGTGCCCTGTCCTCAAGGTTTCAAGGGCTTTTGTCAGCTTGAAAACCAGGCCGGGTTGGGTGCTTGAGGCGGGGAGATGGTAGGTCGCGTTCTTCCCAAATTCGTCCTCCACGATCAGGGTGCGCTTGGTTATCGACAGCACTTTCCCAACCGTTGTGGCCATGGAAGAAGGAGCTGAGTCATCGGATTTGCTCGAGTCTGTTTTTTTGCGATTGGGCTCTGTCGAACCTAAGATGTCTTTGACGCCGCTTCGCTTGGCGACCTTTGGCTCGGTGTTCTCTGGGAAGTTAAAGCGCGGGCGCTCACCCTTTTTGGGGACGCGAATAATGACAAAGCGCCCGTCGACCTGAGCTTCCAGATTGCAGGCGGCGCAGAGCATCTGAATGGCGCGATCCAAGGAGACCGCTTTCAGGCGGCAATTTACGCCCCCGGCCGCTTCACTGGCTTTTTGAGACACGACATAGTTCAAGCCATGCTTATCGCCAAGCTCTTTGAGGATGGTCATGAGGGGCTTGTTCTCTGCCTCAATGGTCACCGTGGGCGCATCTTGGGCCGCAGCAAAGCTCGGACAGAGCAGCAAAGAAGCCAACGCGAGAGTCAAAGAGACGGACAATGTCGATGTGCGAATCACGGAATCCTCCGGATTGTAGGTCTTTTTGCAGACATTCTTTTTCTGCAAGTGAAGACATCATATGAGAAAAGGGTCATCCTTTTGAGAGGAAAGACAAGAGTTCCCGCGCGTTTCTGTATGCAGCTTTTCTTTTTCGGGTGGGATTCGTCTCTCTAGCGTCCTCGGAAGAATCTGAGAGCGGAGTCGCGTTTTGCTTTCCATCTTTATTAAGATAGCCCTTCGGGCGATTCCCAATTTTGACAATCCAGAGCATTGGTCTTTAACAAACTATGGCGACGATTTTCCTTGTTGATGACAGCCGTCTCCACCTCAAGTTGCTTGGTGGCATCCTTGAAGAACGGGGTTACAGCTTACAATGCTTCGAATTAGCCCCCGCGCTCCTGGAAGCCCTCGAAAAAGAAGTGCCCGACCTCATTGTTTCCGACATCGTGATGCCACAAATGGACGGTGTCGAGCTCTGCGCGGAGATCCGCAAGAAATACTCCAAAGAAGAGCTTCCCATCCTCCTCGTCTCCTCTCTAGACACCATGGATGACATGGTCCGCGGCTATGAGGCAGGCGCTGACGATTACCTCGTAAAGCCCGTTCGCGCCCCAGAGTTTCACGCCAAGGTCTCGCTCTTACTACGCCAACGCCGCGCCATGACCATGTCCCGTCGTCAGCAGCAGCCTCCTCCACCCACCGAACCAGACGTCAACAACACAGACCCAGCTGCGCCTCCTCCCCCTCTCACAACACCTCCACCCCGTCTCATTGATCGCTACGAGGTCCTTGATGTGCTTGGAGAGGGAGCCTACGGAACAGTTTATCGGGCGCGTCGCTTGGGTTGCGAAGACATTGTCGCCCTCAAGGTCCTGTCTGAAACCAAGCTCAATAAGAACAGCATCGCCCGTTTTCTTAGAGAGACCGAGGTTCTCAAGACTCTCGGGGAAATAGAAGGAATCGCACGAATTCTGGATGTCGGCTACGACGGCGAACATTACTTCTACGCTATGGACCTCATCCCCGGCTCAACCATCCGCAAGATCCTCAACGAACAGGGTCCTCTCAAAGAAGAGACGGGCATTCGCATCGCCAACTCCCTGGCTAAGGTGCTCTGCACTCTCACCGAGTGCGACATCGTCCACCGCGATATCAAGCCCGCGAACATTGTGATCACCGAAGAAGGCAAGACCACTCTGATCGACTTTGGCTTGGCGCGACTTACCGAAGGCATTAAAGTCACCAAACGTCACGAGGCACCAGGAACACCGGCTTATATGCCGCCCGAAGTCATCCGAGGACGGGAGGTCGATATTCGTGGTGATATGTATTCTCTGGGGGTCACTATCTTCGAGACCCTCACCAATAAGCTGCCCTTCGAGGGTAGTAGCAGCCTCTATATGCTCGTGAAGATCGCCGAGGGTACCCCACCGAACATGGACCCCTTGTTCGATTCCGATGTCAGTCCTGGGCTCACTGCGATTATCGAGCGCTTGATCTCAAACACCCCGGAAGAGCGTTATCAAAGCCCCGAAGAGCTTATCGCGGACATTGCCCAATACATGTGATTGGTGGCCGTTAGATAAGGCAAATACAAAAAAGCGGAGACGAGCGCTTGGCTCTGTCAATCCGCTTTACTGCTTGTCGCTTGGTAAAAACCGAGGCTCTAGGCCTTTGGTTTTTCGTTCTTAGGCTTCTCTTCTTCAGCCGAGATTTCATCGGTCAAGTCGGACATTCCCTTTTTGAACTCAGTCACACTACGACCAAGGCTACGCATAACCTCTGGAAGGCGACGTCCAAATAACAACAGGGCGACGATGAGGATAATGATCCACTCGGTGCCGCCGGGCAATGACATAAAAGCGGTTGGTAAATACATTCTCTATCTCCGTTTCACTCACGCTTGTATCGCTGAGAATACTACCATCATAACGACAAAGTCCCAGCAAAGCTTTTCTCGCTCTTACAACTTTTTCCCAAATCTCACAGCTTCCCCACAACTCAGGGCGTTCGGGGTGAAAAGAGTAGGAAAAGAGCGTGCTACTTGTAGGTCACGCTGTAGCTGTCTTCTTCGTCGTGGTCGATGAAGAGGAGAGCTATCTTCCTCGCGGTGCTGGCTATTAAACCGGTCTCAATGCGGGTTTCATCGCCGTCGAAGCTGGTGATGCCGTCGCGCTCGTAGTAGCTGGTGGGATATCGGGCGCGGACGGTTTCGGCGCCGAGGAGCTTGAGCTTGATGCCGCGGTTGTCGTAGACCTTGACGGTGAGGCGACTACGACCTCGGAGCAGGTTGACGGAGCCTTCGGGGCGGGTGCCCCAGCCATCTTGTTCTATGTCGACAAAGACGATGTAGTCGACCTCGTTTTTAGCGTCGATCTCGTCGGCGATTTGTTGGTCGGTGAGGTCGGTGGGGTCGGGGCTGTCCATCATGTCTTTGAGGGGCTTATTGAAGTATTTCCGCGCCATGCGGTTGAACTCTTCGAGATAGCGGTCGGGTTCGACAACGCGATTCGGGTCGAGTTCGTAGGCCAGCACTTGAGTGGCTTTGATGGCGATTTCACGACCTCGGGGCGAGGCAAAAATGCCGCCGCCGAACTCTGGATCCCGGGCCGGGAGTATGGCGACCTTAGTCTCATCTTCGAGCTTGAACTTGGCGAGGACCTGATGTCCGCATCCTTGTCCAAGCATCACGGTGAGCCCTAAGGTGACAGGCAACAATATTGATCTCATGTTTCAGTCTTTCTCTTGCGTTAAGACGAGGCCACAGGCTTTCAAACGCTCGTCATCGCATGGTCATCCTATTGCTTACGTTTCGCTTCACCCTTAGGTTTCTTTTTTCGCGGCGGTAATTTTAAATTCCCGAACTCGGCGAAGCGATAGCGAGGCAACTCCAAAGAGCTTTTACCCTCGTCAAAGAAGACTTTTACCGGGTTTCCTCGCATTTCCATAAGCTGCTCGTCGGCATCGTACGTTAAGACATCCCCAAAGACATGAGAATCCTGATTCTTAACCTCAACTTTGCCCTGTGCATCAAGTTTCAAAAGGGCTCGCCACTCTTCTCTCTCTTTCTTTTGACTGAGCTGCCCCAAGTCTAAGGTGGCCGTGAGTTGGTCGGCGGTGAGGTCGTTGAGGACTCGATAGAAGGTCTTAACCTTGGTCTTCTTGTCTTTCTTACTGGTCACTGAAGTAAAGCGACTTTTGGCTTTGCCGACGAGATTGAGCGTGGCAACCCAGTGATAAAGTTTCTCTTTTTCAGAGGTCACTTTCTTTGGGTCCTTCGGAGCCTTTGGGTTCTTTGGCGTTCTGACTTTCTTAAGGTCCATAGAGAGGCTGTCGCTGGTCATACGATCCCCTGCCTCCGTTGTCAGACGAGGTCTTTGCCGTGGTCGGGTCGAGCATATGATTCGCTTGTGGTCGTTATCACCAAACATGCGAATCGCTGGGGCCTCCAATAGAAAGCGGTCTCGCTCTTCTTTTCCGAAGCCCTGAATCGACACGTTCTGGTTGTCTTTGCCTTGCATAAGCGCCATGGAGATGTCGTATCCCGAGA
>JARGOJ010000826.1 GCA_029210225.1 Planctomycetota bacterium | reverse complement strand
ATGAAGGAAAGCCTACGTTCAATTATGGAGAGCCGCCGCAGCGTCCGCAGCTTTGCGTCTAAGCCGGTGCCTAAAGAACTGGTGACTGAGCTTCTAGAGGCCGCTGTCACGGCGCCGTCGGCGAGTAATAAACAGCCCTGGCGCTTCCTCGTGCTTCAATCTCAGTCATTGAAAGACCAATTGGCAGAAACGATTCGAGAGGCCTCTTTGCGGGTGGAGCAGAGCATCGACGAGGATTTCAAAGGAGTGTTTGCTAATTATGGGGATTATTTCACGCGCTTTCAGGGAGCGCCTCTCGTGATTGTTGTGCTTTATCGATCATTGACTTTACTCTCGAACATGATTGGTGAGAATCTCGGGGAGGACGATCGACGTGCGATTGAGGTCATGGAAGAGCGCTCGGGCCTTGTCAGCGCGTCTTTGGCGATACAAAACTTACTGTTGATGGCTCACGAGAAAGGCCTTGGGGCGTCGGGTATGACGGGTCCCCTGATCGCGAACTCGGCGATTCGGGACATGTTAAAGGTCTCGCAGTCATGGAGTATCGCGGCGTTCATCCCGCTTGGATTTCCAGCAGAGGATCCCAAGCCTAAGGGGCGCAAGAGCCTAGATAAAATAGTAAAATGGTTGGACTAAGAACCGTGCTGCTAGCAAGGAAGGTGGAGCGTGAATAAAGAGGAAGCTTATCCAATAATCATTGAGGCGGTCGCCGACAGCTTGGCTTTAGAGGTCGAGGAAGTTTCGGTAGAGAGTCGATTGATTGCGGATTTAGGGGCCGACTCCCTCGACTTCATCGACCTGATCTTTACTCTGGAAAAGAAGTTTGGCGTTAAGATTCGCGAGGGAGAATTGAACTTCATATCGCGCTTGGATGTGGGTTCCCCCGAAGTTCTTCAAGGGCAATATCTCACAGACGACGCCATTGAGAAATTAAAACCTTGGTTGCCTGCCCTCGCGACCGTGGAGGACCTGACAAAAGTGACTCCGTCCCAGCTCTTCTCTATGATCACAGTGGAGACGCTTTGGATCATGATTGAAAAACAGTTATCAACCGCGTAGTCAGTGACGCTATTCTTTTCATTCGGGGCGGAAGGAAACAAGAGTGGTCTGGTTAAAGATGGCTCTTTTCCTCGGAGCCTTCCTGATTCTCACCGGGCTTGGGGTCTGGTGGTCCCTGACTGGGGCCGATATTGCTCCCGGGCTGTGGGGAGAGTTCTTTGACTTACCCATCCCAACACTACTCGCCTTAGTCACACTCTGCGTGTCCATTTATCTCGCAGAGATTTGGCGTTATCGCAGTTACGCCGCGGCCTTTGGTATTGAGCTCTCTGCTTTGGGGGCTTTTGAAGCAGCGGTCGCCAACTTCCTATTCGCCTGGATAACTCCCGGGGCAGCCCTGGGCGCTCCGGCGTCTGTTTACATGCTCTCCCGTCGAGGGATCTCCTGGGAGTCCGGCGCCTTAATCTCCTTTGGGAAGTCCATGACCGGGGCCGCATTTCTATTGTTGGCGGCCTTCATTCTCATGCTCTGTGGATACGGCCCCGAATTAACTCCGGCGCTTCAATTCTTATTTCTCTGGTCGGGCTTTGGCATTCTGTCATTCTTTGCCGGGCCGATCATTGGTGCGCTTTGGCCAGAATCTACAATGAGATTCGTCCGGAGAGCCGAGGCCAATTTGCTTGCCCTTTCTTGGATTCAGAGAGGTCCAGGGGCGGGCTTGGTTCAGAGGGCGGTCTTGTCCTTCGAAGAAGCGGTGCTGCGCCTGAGCTTGTTGAGGAAAATTGGCTGGCGTCTTTGGCCTCATTTATTGGGGGCTCAACTGGCCTATTTCTTATCCTTCGCGGGAATTGCGATGATCCTCCTCGAAGCCCGAGGCGCCGCCGCGCCGCTGGAGTCTGGCGCGCTCTCTATCATTTTTTTGGCCTTCACTTATGTCGCTCCAACTCCTGGGGGAGCGGGGCTCTCGGAGGCCGCAGCGGGAACTTTCTTTGGCGCCTTGTTATCTCCGGCGAACTGTCTTTGGGTTGTGGTATTCTTCAGGTCTCTGACCCTCTACGGACAAATTGTCTTTGGAATGCTCTACCTTTTGATTGTAGGCGGGATTCGGGAAATTGTGACTCGGCCGAATAAAGACGGGCCCAGTAAAAAGGACGACAGAAATGCTAAAGAGATTTCAAGGTCTTAGAGGACGAGTTCAGACCGTTTCTTTTGAGTCGGATTGCTTGAAGGGAAACCCTCTTGGTGATCCTCACTGGCGCGACTTCGCCGTCTATTTACCGGCCGGATATGATCAGGGAGAGCGACGCTATCCAGTCTTGTTCGATATTGTCGGATTCACCGGGTCTGGGCTCTCTCACGTGGCCTGGAAGAACTTCACTGAAAACGTTCCTGAGCGCCTTGATCGCTTAATTGACGAAGCCGAGATGCCTCCCGTCATTGTCGTCTTTCCTGATTGCTTTACGGCGTTGGGAGGCAATCAATATGTGAACTCAGCGGGAGTCGGCGATTACGCGGATTATCTGGTGAAGGAGCTGGTTCCGTTTATTGACGGTCAGTTTAGGACGATGGCCTCCCGTGATCATCGTGGCATCTTTGGGAAGTCAAGCGGCGGCTATGGTTCATTGATTCATGGAATGAAACACGCTGACACCTGGGGGGCCATCGCCTGTCACTCTGGGGACGCTTACTTTGATTATTGCTATTTTACCGAGTGGCCGAGGGTGCTCAATGTCCTGGCGAAGCATGGACGCTGCCCCGCGACATTTTTAGAGAACTTTCATCAAATGCCGAAGCCGAGCAACAATGATGTTCACGTCTTAATGATGCTCGCCATGGCCGCCACCTACGACCCTGCCCCGGAGACGGAATTGGGCTTCCATCTCCCCATTGATTTATTGACTGGGGAGCTTAATCCGGAGCGCTGGGCTCAATGGAAGCGTCACGACCCGGTTGTCCTTGTCGACGAATACATCGAGTCGTTGAAGACACTCAAATTGATGTACATTGATTGTGGCTCTCGCGATCAATACCATTTGCAGTTTGGCGCGAGGATCCTGAAGAACAAGCTTGTGGCGGCTGGGGTGGCTCATCACTACGAAGAGTTCGACGACGATCACTCTGCGGTCGATTACCGAATGGATGTGTCTCTACCCTTGCTAGCAAAGGCCCTCTCGTGACAGGATTTAAGCTGCGTCCTTATCAACTAGAAGCGATTGACGCAGTTGTTACGGCGCGGAAACAAGGGTCGAAGCGACTTTTGATTTGTCTCCCCACAGGGTCGGGGAAGACGGTGATTTTTAGCCGCCTCGCGAGCTTGGCCAAGCGCCCTGTCTTGGTCCTCGCGCACCGTGAAGAGCTGCTCAAGCAAGCCAAGCAAAAAATTGAGGCGACTCTTCCGGGAAAGGGAACAGTTTCTATAGAGCAGGGCGGAAAGCGGGCGTCGAAGAAGGCGAAGGTCGTGGTTTGCTCAATACGATCACTGCACACCGAGAGATTAAAGAAAGTCTTAGAGGGGCGCGACTTCGGATTGATTGTCTACGACGAATGTCACCACGCGACCGCCGAGGACAACAAGCGCGTCCTTCGTGAGATCGGCGTCTTTGATAACAGTTGGACTGGGACCTTGCTCGGTTTTACCGCGACGACCAAGCGCGCTGATGGGCAAGGATTGAATGATATCTTCGAGCGCATCGTTTATTCTCGCTCGCTGCCGGAGATGATTCGCGATAAATACCTCATGCCGCTCCGTGGCTTTCGAATTGCCACTCAGGCCGACTTAGCCGCAGTGGCAGGGGGCGGGGTCGACTTTGTTGTTGAAGAACTGGCTGAGGCTATTGATATTCAAGAGCGAAATGCTCTCGTTGCGCGTTCCATTCAAGAATTGGCTAGAGATCGCCGGATTCTAGCCTTCTGCGTGACCGTGGCTCATGCCAAGAACCTGGCCAAAGCCCTGAACTATGTCGGAGTGCGAACGGGAATTGTCTATGGCGCCATGAAGAAAGACAGGCGAGCGCAAATGCTCGATGACTTTCGCAGCGAGAAGCTGCAAGCGCTGACGAACGTGGGAGTCTTAACGGAGGGTTTTGACGACCCAGGTGTCTCGTGCATTGCTATGGCGCGACCGACTCGCTCACAGTCTCTCTACGCTCAATGCGTTGGCCGGGGGACCCGTCTTCACCCTGGGAAGAAAGACTGTTTGATTTTAGACTTTGTCGACGTTTCGGAGTTGAGCTTGGTGACCCTCCCGACGCTCTTTGGTATGCCCAAAGATCTCCAGCTCGATGGGGAAGAGGCCCATGAGGCCGCCCAAGCTTATTTCGATTGGATGAATCAGGCTCCAGGTTTGGAAATTGAACCTGGGGAGATCACCCTCGACGAGATTAAACGTCGCGCCTTA
>JARGOJ010000825.1 GCA_029210225.1 Planctomycetota bacterium | reverse complement strand
CGGCCGCTACTTCATCGACGGCCATCGACGCGATGGCCGCGGCGGTGTAATCCCCAACCCCAGGCAGGGCCTTGAGGCTCTCGAAGCTCTGCGGGAAGCCATTTTTCGCGATCACTTTTGAAGCGGCATGGAGGAAGCGGGCCCGTCGGTAATAACCGAGGCCGGCCCAAAGAGTGAAGACTTCTGACAGCTCAGCTTCGGCGAGATCTTGCACCGTAGGGAAGCTCGCGAGGAAGCGCTCAAAGTAGGGTATCACCGCTTTTATGGTGGTCTGTTGACACATAATCTCGGAAATCCAAATGCGGTAAGGATCCTTCGATTTGCGCCATGGCAAGTCTCGTTTGGCTGCCAGAAACCACTTTGCTAAGGCCTGAGTGTCCAAAGATACCTTACTCCGCGAGCCAGTAGTGATCTCCGAAAGAGGACTCGGCTTGCTCTAACCAATCGGCAAAGCTATCAGCCACTTTGACGGCGGCCTCTTCGGGTTGATCGTTCCACCAAACGATCGAAAACTCACCGTCGTCGTTCTCGGCCCTGGTATCCAGAGCCAGATAGTCGTTGGGACCAAGGCGTGCGATAGGGAGATAGCGAGGGTCGAAGAGATGGAGCAGGCGGGACTTTGTTTCCTTAAGCACATTCGTGGCATCTATGAAATAGGTTTCTCGCCAGTTAGAAGTGAATAGAAGGCCGCTCCCCCATTCAAGACAAAAGTCCCAATAAGACGGCGGAAAGGTCCGTTTCAGGCGTCTCTCGGCTGTTTGCATATCGTCAACAGAACATCCTTCACCGAGTTCATGGCGACTGCGCTCATTCAGTTGACGCCAATCGGAGAAGGGGTCGCTCGGATCGTGCTTGAGATAGTTGCTGCGAAAGTTCTTGAAGAGGTCTTTTGACGATCTCTTGGCAGCGTTGATCGCCTTTCTGTCGATTTTTTGCCGATCCTCATCATCAGCGTTCGCTTCTTTTTGGGCAGCGCGGGTTTCAGTCGTCCTCTCGGAGGCGATGGCATGAACGGCAATGCGTGCGGTGATGATGGCTTTGGCGGTCGTTCCTTTTGCGATAGCGAGCTGCTCGGCGAAGTCCAGTTCGTTGGCTTCTTTGATTTCTTTGGCATCGGCGACGGGAACGCCGTCTTCTCCGCCCTTATCTTCATCGGTCGGGGCATCTGTGCTTTGACTGCGCTTGGTCCTCTGAGACTTGCTGGAGCTTTTCGTAGCTTTATCGCTCGCAACGCGTTTTGTCCGTGTCGACTTTGAGCTGGAGCTCTTGGCCTTCTTTGGGCTGGAAGAAGACTCCGACTTTGCTTTGGCCATTCTTGTCCCGAATTTCTATTCCTACAAAAGATCCCCTCGTTGCCTTCGAATCAGAGGGAGTCTTTGACTAATTTGACCAGACGCGGAGTGAAAAGTTCGACTCCCCGAGGAGATGGGTGGCAGTGGTCCATGTAAATTTCTTCAACAGGCCCGCAGTTCTTGAATTCGGCATATGGTAAGACCACCTGAAGCCCGGGGAATGTCTTTTTCAAGCGCTCGGCGAGCTGTTGCTGTTCTTTGGGGATCCTCGCATCTTCGAGATATTCACGATACTGAATTCGCCCTGGCCACACAACAACTGCTAAGCGACCTCCCATGGACTTGGTGGTTTTGTCGATCTTGGCAATATGATCATGCATTTTTTGGGCGCGCTCGTCTTCCTTACCATCCTTAATCAGCGCTTTTCGTTCGATCTCTTCAGGGGTCAACTTGCGGAAGTCTCGGGTTTGAAACCACCGCGCTACCTGATGCCATTTTCGGCTGATAGAGAAGGCCAGCGCGCTGTTTGCATTGAGGCTTTGAACAAAGTCAGGAGGGACCTCTGTGGGGCTTGTTTCGAGCTGTGTGAAGTCGTTGTAGCAAACGATGAGAATGACCAGGTCCGTTTTTAACTCGGTACTCAGCTCATTGAGCCAGTGGCCCTCGTCTTGCACTCCATAACCATAGCAACCTGCGTTCACGACCTCCCAAGGCCCTTTCTCCTCGGCCAAGGCTTCTTGCAACTTCACGGAGATGGTCTGTTTTCTATGGAGGCGATATCCGAATGCAACGGAATCGCCGAGCACCATAATACGCTTGCCCTCAGACAGCTTTTTGGCCAGGACCGTGTCTTCTCGTAGCCCAAGGTTGTTCGTTTTAACGACGATACCGCGCTTGGGGGCACCCTCGAAACCTTGCCAATTCGGACGGTGGGTGTGATTCCGGATAGGGTGTTCAATGGTGCCGCTTGGAAAACGTCCTCGATAGTGAATCCTTGTGACGACTTCAAGGACGCCAAGAATCAGGATGACGAACCCCACCATCATGGCGGAGAATTGGAGCTTGCGTTTCTTGCTCAGTTTGCCTGGGACTTCGGCTTCTGCCGGGGCTTGCTCGGTGCTCATTCTAAACTGGTGTCTCTGTTTCTAACGGAGTCTTCTGTGCAGTTTCAAGCTTAAGAGAGATTCCGTTCGCTGTGTTTTTTTCCATCAAAAGAATAGAGCTTTCGCCGTGAGTCAACAGCCGTTTCTAAGTGAACTGGCCTCGACCAAACAGAATGCAGATTTTTCAGAGTGTCCAGGGCGAGGGTGATCTTTAGATCAGTGTCCTCGTGTTGGTGGCGCAAATACAGCTCTCCACGGTTTTGGTAGTTGGCGTTTTCGACCACGATGACCGGCTGACCGAAGTTGACGAGAGAGCCAAGAAGCTTGTTCTTCACTGACCGAAAATCCCGACTCGAGATGACATATTCTCCAGTCTGGCGATTGTAGTCATAGACAAAGAGCTTGTGCTCCTTGCAAAAGTCCTCGGTTAAGAACTCGTCGATGAAGGTGACGTCGTTGTAAACGCGCCGCGCCTGGAAGATTTTCTCTTTCCCTTTGCCAGCTCTCGTGTCCCAATTTTGCTTGCGCTCAAGGTTGTCACACTCTTCCCATTCCTTACCGAACTGACCCTTGTCCCAGCGCTCTTCGATGTTGCGGAACAGTTCAATACCCACCTTGTAAGGATTCAGGGACCCCCGATTTCCTCCCATGGTGCCTGAGTGACGGTCGGCATAATCAATGAGCTCAGAGTCGTCGAGGAGTCCACCGGTCATGAGCTTTGAGTGCCAATAGGAGTTGTGGTTGATAAAACCCGCCGCAGCATAACGATGACTCTCGCTGACCGAGATGTCATAGACATCGGCGCGACTACGGACTATCGATACGATTTCGTCGTCCCAGGTCTCTTCTTTGAACCACTTACGATCATTGATGTAAGCATTGAGCGCGTCCGTTTTGCGTTGCAGACCAAAACCAATCCGCTCGCCATAGATCTTTGCAGATGCCCCCGTGATATGAAGATGCCAGACGCCATCAGCCTGGAGCCTGCGGCGAGAGAGAATCCGGAAGTTCATAAGCAGCAATTGGACCTGTTGGGACATCTCCTCGCTCGCGGTACTGAGAATCACCCCTTGAGAGCCAGCATAGGCATCGCAGTCAAAGTAGGAGCGCAGGAAGGCGCTAACGACGTCTTCCGGGGAGTAGAGCACGTCTTCAGGAATCCTCTTTTCTGAAGCGCTGGGACCGTGGGTTAATCCGACGATGTTAGTGAGGAAATCACTCAGGTTTTGAGAAGAAAGCTCCACTCGCCAGCGATTCTCATCGAGTCTTAGCCGCGCTTCGAGGTCGAAGAGGCGTTTGCAAAGCGATTGAAACTCTAAGGCTTGTTCTTTGTCTCCGGAGGTCAGCCCAATGACGCGCTTGACGCGGCTTATATGACCGTCTCCGACCAGGTATCCCAGAAAGCTCCCCAACTCTTGCTCAAGATATTCAGGAACCTTGAAGGAAGCGCGGTTATTGGTGTTAAACGGTATCTCTTGATTCTCTGGCTGGTAGTAATCCTCGAGAACCCGATCGATTTCAGTAGCGTTGCTACCACGTCGTCCAGAGATATGACGGGACACTGTTGACGGTGAGACGCCTACTCTCTCCCCTACATTCATGAGGGTCATACGGTGTGGCATTGAGAAGTCGTAGCTTAGGTATTCTTGGCCGAAGAGACCATCGCCGCCGGAGATCAAAACTCGGTCGCCGATTTTAATTTCATCTAGGCGTTTCCAAGACTTGCCGTCGTTCATAAGCAATCGGTGGGTGATAGATCCTTCAAGGCGTAGGCCACGGCGAGTCTTGATGATCACCGTCTCCTGATCGGGGATGATGTTCTGATCGTAGATGCTTTGTAGTCCGTCCCCATCGGAGACCGTCTGAGCGCAGCCACGGACGACATCGGCCATTCGCAACAGGCCTGAATTCGTGTAAACCCTTGTATTCGCTTCGACACAGGCCCATCCTTCGTTCATGATTTTCGTCATGCCTTGCGGAGCAAAGTAATAGGCTTCCTCCCG
>JARGOJ010000824.1 GCA_029210225.1 Planctomycetota bacterium | reverse complement strand
TAGTGCTCTGGCAGACTTAAATCGTTAGGGTCTCTGGCGAGGGCATTTGTTCATGGGCGAATGAGCTGTCAGAACCCAAAGATTTAAGGATGACAGAGCACTAGAGCCTTTTTATATGAGTACAAAAAGTGAGCCAGGTTCTTAGGACCTGGCTCTTTTTTTTGTCAAAACACGTTGGAGATTTGAGGTCTCCGAGGGTCAGGCTGAGCGATTAGTGGTCTTCCACAGTTCGCTCGGGAAGCTTGACCTTGGCTTCGTCACGTTGATCGTTCGCGGCGTCTTCAGCGGCTTTGGCTTTCACATCTCCCAGGTTTATGGGGTGTTGTGGGTCTGCCGATTGAAAGAACGCGGGTCCCTTACGTTTCTTGACTTTCACGTCCTCAGTCTGGGTCTTAATGACCTTAGAGCTTTGGAATGAAAGACCAACAGCAATGACACAGAAGGTCGAGAAAACGGTCAGGGCTGTTCCTATGCGGGAGCTTCTTGCGCGGCAGGCTGCGGCAAAGGCGAGACCACGTTCACGGTCGCTTATGATCTGCTGATTGGAGCTTCTAAGTTGTTCAAGGAACGCCTTCTTTAGCTCGTTGTCGGCAGGATCGCAGCCATAGTCACGGGCGACAACACGATCTTGGCTCATGTCGTAAAGGACAACACGACGACGTCGCCACCAACCGGTGGAGAAGGATCGCAGCGCCCAATCGACCTTATCTCGCTCCGTGACTGATTCAGCGGCGATGATAAAGGTGACTTCTTTCTCCCAGAGACCTTTCTCAAGATCGAAGACTTTGGAGCCGTGATTAACAAACTCACGGGCCGCTTCGGCGTTGAAGGTCGGGAGGGCACAGGCAAAGACTCTGTGCTGGGGATCACCATCATTGACCACACCAAAGGCTAAGTCAAAACCTCTGTGATCGATTTCCTCAATGCCCTCAGGAAGTAGCAAGGTTTCCCGTACGGCTGACCAAAGATCTTCTTGATAATCCTCGAACTCTGGGTGCTCCTCGGCGTCGTAGCTGAATACGTCGAGGTCCAAGCCATCAGAATTGGATTCAAAGAGGGGAGTGGGTTTCGGTTTACACCTGTTCGATGGAGCAGCCGCTGGAGCAGGCTCGATACATAGGGGAGCCTCTTTTTTGCTCGCGCAAGCGACGGCCAAGACGGGGACCTTTTTGCTTTGCTTTTTAGCTTCTTTGGCGGCTTCCTTATCCTTGATCGCTTGAGCTGCTTTCTCGTCTTGGTCTTGCTTCTCTTTTTGAGAGAGGCCGTCGTTAGCAAGAATGAACTCAAGCTCCTTGAGGATTTTCTCAACCGATTTGACACGGCGATTCTTGCGGGCAAAGCACTGCCCAAAGAGGACATTCAAAGACTCAGGAACGCCTTTCTTCACGTCGCTCGGGACCTCACGACCTTCCGGGAGGCTGCCGGTCAACATCTCGAAGAGCAGAACGCCTAATGAATAGATGTCAGCTGACGAGTCGGGCGTTTCTCCTCTTTGAACTTCAGGCGCCAAGTAACGCAGAGTCCCGACAACTTCTGATGCAGACTCCACGAAGTTCAGGCTTCGAGAAATTTGAAGGTTGGCGTTGTTGGCGGCGTCGAAGATTCGACCAAGTCCAAAGTCAGTCACTTTGATCGGAGAATCGTTGGAGGATGGAACCAGGATGTTTCCAGGTTTCACGTCACCATGAATCACACCCTGCTTGTGAGCGTGATCAAGAGCCTTACAAACGTCGATTAAGATCTTGACGGCGCGCTTCCATGAAAGCCCCTTACCTTCAATAAGGCGACGGAGGCTATCACCGTCGACGAACTCCATAGCGACGTATGGAGGATCGTGAGAGATACTGATTTCAAGTGTTTTAACAATGCTCGGGTGATCAAGCTGGGCCTGAATCACGCCTTCCATTCGTAGTGCGGATAGTGCTTCCAAATCTCGGGGCACTTTGATTGCGACAACCCGGCCAAGAACTTCGTGTTCTGCCCGGAATACCTCGCCAAATCCACCTTCGCCGATGCTCTCGAGAATCCGATAATCTAGGATCCGGTCACCGGGAGTCAATTTGCGGATTTCCATCATAATTAGAAGACCTCCCACGGTCCGGTTTCTCTAAGGTTCTGAGACCACCCTAAGCCTCACTGACCCCTAGACTTTGAAGACCTATCAATGACTTCGTCTTTTTTTGAAGAAAGCTTAATAAGACCCAGAAAGGTCTAACTTGCTTTCTCTTTCAAAAGACATTCGGGCATTGCTTACTTGTCACCATAGCACTCCCTCACATACCCCTCAAGGTCATCAAAATGAGTGCAACACGCTTAAGCCATATAAATCAGGTGCTAGAGAGTTTTTGATAGCTTTCTTAAGGCCAACAATTGACGCCCAAATCACTGATGCCCACAACTGTTAAACGAGCCAGAACTGATACCGGTTTAAACAATAAATAAATATTAACAAAAACCTAATATCTTGTGGGCTTTATCTTTTCGGTGACAGCCCTCGGTCCGCCTAGGATAATGATTACACAGAATTAGAGAGCTTGTTGAAGCAAAGCCCACGAATCTAAGAGGAATTTTGTAAACAGGCCCGAATTGTCGAAGTTGTGACCGGTCCATCTTTTTCTGAGAAAACTTATTCTGGCCTCAAAAAAAATAGTGTTTAGTTTTTCCTAAACAAAAAAAGAGAGCGCCAAGATCTTTTATGACCTTAGCGCTCTCTTGTGGATATCTGGAAGTGAGTGGGCCTAGAAATCAATCGACTTAATGTGCCTCGTCCACTTCACCGCGGCGTCTTTGCGCTCGGCGACATCCCCCGTTGGGTCGAAGCGTATGTTCTCGCCAGTGACCTTTAGAAGGATGTTCTGTGCTGAGCGCCGTAACGCTTCGTCGGGAGCTCTTAGGTAATCAACCAAACGAAAGAGATGGGTACGCTTCTTCCATTCTTTAATCGTCTTCTTGCCGAGGGCGCTCTCAATAGACTTTCTTTGAGAACTTAAGGTCTTCAGGCGGCCGAGGAGACGGCTCAGAGCGCGGTCGCCGTCGAGCATGGCCATGGCCGCGATAATCTCTGCTCCGCAGTTGCCAAGAGACGTGGAATCGCTCAGCGCACGGTCCAAGCGGTTTGCATCGCCGGCGTCTTGGAAGCGACCGATACCGATCGCTGAGGCTTTTTGCATGCCCCCAGTGTATTCAATGCCGGCTCTTAAGGCCTTCAACGCAGCTTCGCGCTTTCCTTTGTATTGGGCGTCGTTCTTGCGGAGTTTTAGGGGGAGGGAGGAGAGCACTTCAAGGACCGCGACGCGAGATTTCTCGGGAGCAGACTCGTCCATAGCGACGGTTGCAAGGCCTTGGATGGCCGCTACGGTTCCGAGGCCTGCAAGCTTTTCAGCAGCGACTTTAGGGGTGCTGCTCTCTGCGCTAAGCTCGTCTACGTAAAATTTCAAAATGCCTGCGGGAGGATTGTCGCTCTTTGCGAAGCGGCTAAGAGAGTTGTATACCTCGACGCTGAGCTTGGCGTTGCTAAGACGCTTTTTTGCCGACTGGATGGAAGAGAGAGCGTCGCCGTTGTTATCCGAGGTTAAAGACCTCGTGGCGTACGCGGCGGCCGCCGGATTGTCGGTTGACTTGAGAATATCAAGTAGGTCTGAAGCACGGTCTGAGCTGAGTGTCTTGTCGACGACTGGGACCATCTTAGTGAGATTCTCAAAGGTCACGGCCTTTAAGAACTCGGCTCTGGATTCGGGGCTCGCATAGACCATGAGGACCTTCATGAGCCGGTCTGCGGTTGACTTCTCGGGCCTGGCAGCGCTCTTGAGTAAGTCGGGAAGAATCGAGGGGTCTTTCTTCTTTGCATACTTTTCGGCGGCTGTAAGCCTTGCTCCTGCATTGGGGTCAGTCAGGGCTTCCTTTACGACGGCCTCAGCCTTCGCGTTCCCGTCTCCCACTTCGGCGAGGACAAAGATGGCGCGCTCACGGCCCCCCTCGTTCAAGGTTCGGGACGAGCCGCTTCGAGCCTTTCGGTACTCGTCGGCGAGGATGTCGACAATCTTGCGCTTATTGACATCGCGTTGAGACGCGATGGTGACGAGGCGGGCGCGCCACTTCTCACGAAGGTTGGCGTTGCTCAACTTACTCACGCAGTTGTTGATATCGTCTAAGTCATCAGGAGACACTGTCTCGATGATGGGCTTATTATTGTTGTTATTGTTGTCCTTCTTCTTCTCACCTGAACCACAGGCTGAAAAAGCAAGCAGGGCCATCCCCACGAATAATATGCGACTCAACGGCCACCTCTCAGTCATTTGAACTTGGCTCAAGAAAGAATTTAGTTGTTCTTTAGAGCCTTTTTCTTATTGGGGTCCCAGATAAGCACTTTTATGAGACGGATTCCCATGTTGGCCTCTTGACC